>JASHRE010000861.1 GCA_030037515.1 Candidatus Sulfotelmatobacter sp. | reverse complement strand
GAGTCGTCGCTTCTCGAGTTCAGGCCACGGCCCGGCGAATGCACCATGCGCGACGAGGATATTGAGGAGTTGATAGATCGCCAAGGAAACTCGATCGCACTCATCCTGCTTGGCGGAGTGAATTATGCGACCGGACAGCTTTTCGACATGGAGGCAATCACCAGGGCAGGTCACAAAAAAGGATGCGTGGTCGGATTCGACCTGGCCCACGCCGCCGGAAATGTGCCTTTGCGTCTGCACGAGTGGGAACCTGATTTCGCGGTTTGGTGCAGTTACAAATATTTGAACGCCGGCCCGGGTGCGGTGGCCGGGTGCTTCGTTCATGAGCGGCATGCGCGGGCGTGGGGTTTGGCACGGTTCTCCGGTTGGTGGGGCCACGACGAGGCCACACGTTTTCAGATGGGCCCGGACTTCCATCCCATCCCCGGAGCCGAGGGGTGGCAGCTGAGCAACCCGCCCATCCTCGCGCTCGCGCCGCTGCGCGCTTCCATGGAGATTTTCGCGGAAGCAGGAATGGATCGCCTGCGAGAGAAGAGCATTGGGCTTACCGGCTATATGGAGTTTTTGCTTCGCCAGACCAGATCCCGGAAATTTTCTCTGATCACACCCGCAGAACCGCACCGTCGGGGCGCGCAACTTTCGCTCCGAATTCACGAGGCGGGCCCCGAGCTTTGTGGCAAGCTAGCCGCCGAAGGAGTTATTGGCGACTGGCGCGATCCCGACATATTCAGGGTGGCTCCAGTACCTCTATACAATTCCTATTCCGATGTTTATCGGGGATTCGAAAAAATCGTGCTTACCGTGCAGCGATGACGGTTGTTGACAAAGGTTACTTCCGTAATAGTTGCCGCTGGGGATGTCAACATACAATTTGCAGGTGGGGAAATCCGTGCTCGACTCAGGCCGCAAATGGACCGCCGCGGTGTGCGCACTGATGTGCGCTCACGGACTGATATCGATTCTCTCGCCCCGCGGCTTTGCTCTCGCCGCTTGTGGCGACATTCTACAAAACATCATTTTGGCGGGCGCAACTCTGGCCGCTCTTCTGAATATCCGGAAAAGTTCGGCGAAGGCCAAAGTCTTCTGGACGCTCATCACGCTGGGACTCGCGATGTGGCTCGTATCGCAGGTGATGTGGACGTATGTAGAAGTCTTCCAGCGACACGCCACGCCCAATCCGTTCTTTGGCGACGTAATTCTGTTTCTTCATATCGTTCCGATGATGGCCGCGGTTACGATTCAACCGCATCGACAGCAGAGCGATCGCAGCATCAGCGCAGGGACGCTTGACTTCGCGCTGCTCCTCATCTGGTGGTTATTTCTTTATCTATTTTTCGTGATTCCCTGGCAATACGTGCAACTCAACGAGGCCGTTTACGGCAGGAGCTTTGATCTGCTGTACGTAAGCGAGGAATTTGTGCTGGCTGCGGGGCTGGTTCTGGTGTGGCATCAAAGCCGTGGCACATGGCGGAGGATTTACCTCCATCTGTTGGGGGCGACTCTTCTGTATTGTGCTGCCTCGCTGATTGCGAGCGAAGCCATCGACTTGCATGTGTACTATACGGGCAGCCTTTTCGACGTGCCCCTGGTGGTTGCGATGGCCTGGTTCTTGCGGATCGGCTTTCTGCAGCAACAGGGCAATGACGACGTTTTAGTCGATGGGCTTTCAGTGCGCGGGTACGGCATATGGAAAGCGCGTTTGGCCATGATCGCGGTTTTCATCACGCCCATCATGCTTGCCTGGGCACAACTGGGAAACGCTCCACAACGCGTTCGCACCTACCGCCTGCTGCTGACGGTGGCGATCATGATCACCATGGGAGGCTTGGTGTTTCTGAAGCAGCATCTGCTTGATCGGGAACTGCTGAATTTGCTTCGGCTGTCGCGCCAGAACCTGGAAGAAGTTTCGAGGCTGAAGGACGAACTCGAGAACAAAGAACATTCACTCAGATGGCACAGCCTGGAGCTGCAGCGGAAGAATCTCGAACTGCAGCAGATTTCCTTCACCGATTCTCTGACGGGCGTCTGGAACCGGCGGTATCTGGAAGAGATCCTGACGGCAGAAGCGGAGCAGGTTCTGCGAAATTATCAGCGAGCGCGCGACGGCGACGTTCGCGAGGTGGATCATCGCGACCTCGTATTCATCATGGTCGATATGGACTTCTTCAAAGAAGTCAATGACCTGCATGGCCATCCCGCCGGCGACAGGTTGTTGCAGCTGGTCGCACACCGGCTCTCGACGGTGGTTCGCAAGTCGGACGTGTTGGTGCGCTGGGGCGGAGAAGAGTTTCTGATCATGAGCCGCTCCACCGATCCCCGCGGTACGCCGGCTTTTTGTCGCCGCGTTCTCGAAGTGATGTCGTCGGAACCATTCGACCTTGGACATGGCACTCTGGTTCGAAAAACCTGTTCCATCGGATGGGCAGCCTATCCTTGGTGCCGTGACGCGTATGAGGCGCTGTGTGCGGAGGAATCCATCGCTCTCGCCGATGCCGCGCTCTATCGCGCCAAGTCTCGCGGCAGAAACCAGGCAATCGGAATTGCTCCCTCAGCCACCGCGAGCCGGGACGCCGCAGCCATTGACCTTGTTTCTGTGCGAGAAGTCAGCTCGTCATTGGCAGAAACAATCAGTACCCAGCTATCCAGCCCGCCGACACCGTCCCCCGTAGAATTGCAGGATGCTCTCTCCCTGGGAAAGTCTGCTTTGTAGACCGTTTCGCGATCGGAACTGTCTCGAACACCCAGGCTCAGCAATAGCGGGGTGCTTGACCGATCTCGACACGTTGACTACATTGAGATGCCGTGGTGCATCTTAATTTTGAGGCTCTCATGAATACGAAAGTCACTCCGAACCCGAAAGGGGCTTCCCGCAAAACAGGACTCCGGCAGAAGGCTCAACTGATGTCGGCTTCGGAGATTGAACGGACGCTGGTTCGTCTGGCG
>JASHRE010000860.1 GCA_030037515.1 Candidatus Sulfotelmatobacter sp. | reverse complement strand
GGCCGCGAGATCACCAATAAGTTCAGTCTGCTTGCGGAAGGAAATTTCTCACCCGCGCTCGAAGACATTAACGTCTACACGCTCGACGCGGGGGTTCTGAAGGTCACCAACAATCCCGCGCTGTTGCCACCCCCGCGCCATTCCTACCAGAGTCTGGTCGACACGCATTACCGCTTCCACTTCGGAAATTTCCCGGTCGTCTCCGGATTCGTCGGACAAAGCCTCACAGCCGGCCGCTTCCTTTTTCCCAGCATCAACGTCGTACAGGACCGCAACACCTACGACACGTTTTTCAACGGCGGCATCACGCCCATCTGGCGCATTGGTTCCAATTCCATCACGTTCAACCCTGGTTTGCAGTTCACGGTTCGCCGCGATACGATCTCGCCGCAGTTCATGAGCCAGAATCTCTTCCGCCAGTATCTTTACGCCTCAACGAGTTCGTTTTTCAACTGGCTCACTTTTCACGGCAGTGCTGTCCGCGAGGCCGGGCCTTTTATTGACGCGGACCTTCACTCGCGCGACGCTTTCGCGAATGTCGACCTCACGGTCGGTCGGCCCTGGGGAAATACCGCTTTATTAGCGGGATATTCCGTGCGCGACCTCCTGTACCGGCCCTCCCAGTCCATCGAGTACTTCACGACTTCGTCTTACCTTGGTTTCCAGCATAGGTTCAGCGACCGTATCACGGCCGCTCTGTTAGCCGAATCGTTGCGTTCCTGGGAGGTCTTCGAAAGCAGGTACGTCATTGCGCAAGCGGTGCTGCCGGGGGCACGCTTCGACATCCGCGCCACTCCCCGCTGGAGCGTGCAGGGATCGTTCCTGCTTTCCCGCGGCCAGGGATATCACGAGTACGACAACGCGCAGAGCGAGTTCACCGTCTCATACCTTCGTTCGATGCGCGGAACTTTGAAGGACGGAGGGGACGTGCCCGTGTCGTATCCGATTCGTTTCTCGCTGGGAGTCGAGCAGCAGACGTTCTACAACTTTGCCGGCTCTACGCGCAGCACGATTCTGCCCGTCGTGCATCTCACTTTGTTCTAGGAAAAACAGCTCCTGGAACGCTGCCGGATTTTCGGCTTTTCGATGGACAGTGTATGAATGCCTCCACGGTGGGACGCACCCACACAGAAAACGGCTCCGTGAACGGTTCTTTCGGAATCCGTCCCACACCGCCCAGCACCACGCGCTCGCAACTGGTCGGTGGGAGCCTAATCCTGCTCGCCGGCTCCGGACTAGTTTCGGTTACCAACTTTATTTACAACGTCGCCACTGCACGCCTGCTCGGTCCCTCGGGCTTCGCCCACGCGACAACCGTCTACACGATGCTGATGCTCATGTCAGCCATCACGCTTTCATATCAGGTCGTCTGCGCAAAATATGTAGCCCGGCTTTCTCAATCAACCGAGCGCGCCGCCATTTACGGCACGCTGCACCAACGCTCCTGGATCGCCGGGTTTGGAATCGCACTGCTGCTCGTCCTGTTGCAACGACCAATCACGAGTTATCTGAACCTTCCACACGAGCACCTGATCGAACTGCTCGCTCTCGGCACTGCGTTCTACATTCCTCTTGGAGTGCGCCGGGGATACATCCAGGGCATCCACGCCTTTCGCGCTCTTGCCGTCAACTTCATGGTCGAAGGCATCGTGCGCGTCGCGGGCGTCTTTCTTCTGATCGGGATCGGTTGGGGTGTCGAGGGCGCGGTGCTGGCCAGCGTGTTGGCCGTCGTTCTTGCCTATTTCACCGCGTTGCCGACGCCCGGGATCGCGAAATTTCGATTGCGTCCGATCGCCAATTCTTTCCTTGAAGGATTGCAGGCCATTGTCTACTTCGCCGGCCAGACGATTATCAACAATTTTGACATCGTTCTGGTGAAGCACTTTTTCAGCACCGAAGATGCCGGCTTGTATGCCGCCGCCGCTCTGGTCGGCCGTTTGGTCAACATGTGCGCCTGGTCCGTCGTCAACACCATGTTCCCGGTTTCCGCGGGCAAATCCTCTGACCGAGAGAGCCGCTCTGTCCTGGTCGTCTCTCTGGCGTTGGTTCTCTGCATCCTTGCCGTGCTGATTGGCGGTTTGTATCTTCTGCCCAGTTTCGTTTGGAAAACGATCTTCGGAGCACACTTTGAGCAATGGGACATCACCACGGTTTCCACTCTGCTGATTCTGCGCGCGGTCACGGCCGGAGTCTTCGCCATCAGTTCCGTCATCATTACGCACGAAATGTCACGCAAAGTGGGCCACACCAGCTGGGTCCAGCTGGCCTTCAGTGGAATCTTCATCGCCGGCATTTGCGCGTTCCACGACACCCTCCGGCAAGTCATTCTGATTCAGCTGGTGCTGATGCTTGCCCTGCTCGCGGTCTTAATCATTCCCTTCTTCGTGGAGGACATGGAACAATCCAAGGCCGTCCGCGATTATCGCCGCGTTCGTCTATTGCGCCGGCTCTCGGAAGAAGAAGTCATTGCCGAGTTCCTGCGCAGTGAATTTCATCATCCCGAATTCGACGAATACCGCGTCGCCTTCGAGAGCATCGTCCAGCGACCCGATCTCAGCAACCCGCGGGAAAATGAACTCAGGCGTGCTCTGCTCTTTCTCCGCCGCGGCGCCATGTGGCGCGAACTGCCTCCCGACACGCAATGGTATGCAGTCGGCCTCGCCATAAAAGATCTCTCGCGCATTCGGTTCTTCCCCCGCGCCCAGTGGCGACGGGTTGCCCGAGGCAGCTTTTATCTGCCCCAGGTCGTCGAGCAATTGCGTTGGGAACTGCAGGCGCCCGGAGAAGACGACTTTTTAAACAAACTGCGCATGCTCAGTTCCTCAGTTCGCGAGGGCGCGGCCAATCCCACGGTTCTGCTGATCGGAGTGAATCCCACCGGCCCTCTCACCATTCTCGACGGCAATCACCGCATGGCCGCGGCCATGCTTGGAGGTCCTTCGACCCCCCTGGGCCAATTTCGTTTTCTTTGTGGCTTCTCGCCGAAAATGACCCGCTGCTGCTGGTACGACACGAATCTCAACACGCTTTTGCGCTATTTCAAAAACATTGTTCGCCACTTCGCCGACGATCCGGAAACGCATATTGATCGCTACCAGCAGGAAGACTCAGCCGTCCGGCTTGCCGCACAGGAAGGCCTGAGCCAGCAATAAAGCGAAAAGAAGCAAGAAAGACGAGGCTCAGTGCCCGGCTTGTTTCCGCTGGCGCGAGACGCGGGAGTGGAGCAACCTGCGCAACGGCATCGCCCTAGTCCTTCCTTTTCTCGGTTTTTTTTCGCTGGTAAAAGCGCTGGAATTTCGCACGATTTCCACATTTCGCCATGTCGCACCAGCGCCGCCGATGATTCTTGCTCGTATCCAGAAACAGCCATAAGCAATTTCTCGCCTCACAAGGACGCACCAAAGCCAGCTGATCGGACGCCAGCAGATCGGCCGCGGATTGCGCAAGCGGCCATAGCGGCGCGTCAAAGTTGAGCGCTTCGTCGAACTTCCATTCGAAGCGTCTATCGCTTTCAACGAGTTGGGCGTGCTGCGCCGCCCGTCGCACAAACCGATTCAGTATCCCGAGTTGCGTTCGTGGAGCCGGGTTCTTGTTGACGATCGCCCAGAAGACCGCGTACATCGCTTCACGCAACTCAATCGCAGCCGCGAGTGCTTGCTGTGCATCCGGGGACGAGGTCTGGCTGCGAGTAAGGAGCCGATCGGCTTCCGCATCGCTGAGAATTCCAGTGTCTTCCCCGAAACGTGCCAGGTCGATGTAGGTTTTCAGCAACTCTTTGGGTTCGCTCGTAAAGCGATCATCAAGCGTATTGACGAAGTCCAAGCAGAGCGCTCCCGCCACCAGGTCAAACCGTGGCGGACGACGCCGATAAATCGTTTTCCCGCAATAAAGTTCTGTCATCCGGATTCCCTCTATTATCTAACCATCAAAATATTATTGACAAGTTAGTTCGCTCCTTCTACCATCCAACCTAACTAGTTAAGTTATGTTTAAAGGTTAGATAATGTTCCTCGAAAAGCCCGCCCAAATCCTGGCTGTCATTCGCGGCAGCACCGCCCAGCATGGCAGTCAAACCTCGCAAAAACCCAAGCGGGGGAAATTGGTGAACATTGGAGGACGCCCGGTGATCGTCCCCGAGCGATCCATATTACCCTCCAGCAGCCGTCGTCCTGAGACTCTCAAGCTGACGCTCGCCTTTGCGGTGATCTATCTTGTTTGGGGATCGACCTACTTGGCGATCCGTTATGCGGTGGAAACGATTCCTTCGTTGATCGTGGTCGGCATCCGACACACGGTTGCGGGAATCGTTGTTCTGACATGGGCGTGGGTTCGCGGGTTCCGTCCCCAACGTGAGCATTGGACATCAGGACTCATCGTGGGCGCGTTATTTTTTCTTATCGGCCACGGCTCGCTGCATTGGGCGGAACAGTACGTGGGAAGCGGACTTGCCGCTCTGCTGATTGCGACCGAGCCCATGTTCATTCTCGTGCTCTCCTGGATGATGGGACAGCGGCGTATGAGCGGCATCAGTGGCCTGGGTCTAGCGGTCGGAGTCGCAGGCGTGGCAATCTTGATGTGGAACGGTTTTTCGGCGAAGGGATCGACTCTGCTCGGGGTCGGCGCTGTGCTCCTCGGATCGATCTCGTGGGCGGCAGGCGTGGTGATCTCGCCCAAGCTAAAATTGCCCTCCGACGCGCTGGCTCGAACCGGGGTGCCACTAGTTTGCGGCGCTGCGATGGTGTGGATAGCCGCCGGAGCGGCTGGAGAATTTCGGCGCGTGCACTGGGCCGGGATTTCATTGCGCTCAATCGGGGGACTGGCCTACCTCGTAGTGTTCGGCTCGATTCTTGCCTTCACCTGCTATATGTGGCTGTTGCAGCGTTGCCCACCGACCCTGGTCGCGACGCACACGTATGTGAATCCGGTGGTTGCCGTTTTGCTGGGATGGCTGCTTGCCTCGGAACTGCTGACCTGGCACGTGGTGGTCTCCTGTATAGCCATACTTGCAGCGGTCACGTTGATCCGCCGCGGGGAACAAAGCAACGCGAGTTCCTCCGCGCCAGTCGAACCACCGGAGGTCGCACGAGGGCGCGCGATCCCGCAGCGCGTTTCGTGATCCACGACGATCCTGCTTCGAGAGCGGTTGATCGGCGCCCGCCCGGCGAGCAGTGCGGAGGGACGTCGTCCTATGCGGGCACGTTCGCGCCCAATAGTCTCGACTCAAAAAAAAACTCCACGTTCGCCAGAACTTCCGGCGCCGAGTTCGATTCGTAGATTGCCTTGCGCAATCCGGCTCCGCCCGGGACTCCATGCGTGAACCACGACGCGAACTGCTTCATCTTGCCCACCGCGTCAGGCAGCTCTTCCTCGATCAGCATCTGAAAATATGTGCGGATCATCTGGTAGCGATCGGTCTCCGATGGGTGGTCATACCGTTTTTGTTCGCGTGTAGGGATAGGCACCGCCGGCAGTCTCTCCGGTCGAAGGTCCGAGGTTGCGTCTTTGTCCGCGCCATCATTCGATACGCTCGAGCTTCGCTTGACTGAACAGTTGAGGCCGGCTGCCGCCCCATAGATCTCGTCGGAACGCGCGCAGTACTGCTGAATCTGGCGGAAAATCCACGGATTCGATGGCGCGGTGCGGCCGATCATCACTGCATCGCATCCCGTCTGTGTAACCATGGCGCAAGCGTCCTCGGGCGTACGGATGTCCCCGTTGCCGATCACCGCAATCTTCACAGCGTTTTTCACAGCGGCAATCCATTCCCAACGCGCGTTGCCGCTATATCCCTGCTCACGGGTGCGGGCATGCAGAGCCACGGCAGCCAAGCCACACGATTCGGCCATGCGAGCCAGTTCGACGCAAACGATCTCTCCGTCGCTCCATCCAGCGCGAAACTTCACCGTGAACGGAATCTTCACCGCCGCGCGCACGGACTCGAAAATCCGGCCGACGGCGGGCAAATCGCGCAGCAAACCCGAACCGCCATTGCACTTCACAACTTTCTTTGCCGGACATCCAAGATTGAGATCGACCAAATCGAAGCCAAGGCCCTCGACCACGCGTGCAGCCTCGGCCATCACGCGCGGATCGCTGCCGAAAAGCTGGGCCGAGATCGGATGCTCGTCTTCGTAGAAGTGCAGGTAGCGTTTGGCTTTTTTGTCCTTTGCGCGCAGAACGCCGTCGGCCGAGGTGAACTCGGTCATGATCAGACCGCATCCGCCAAGATTGCGAATGTAGCGGCGGAAGACGGTGTCGGTGACTCCGGCCATAGGCGCGAGAACGGTGGCTGGGGCAATACGCAAGCCGCCGATGCAGACCTCGGACGGTACCGTGCCAGCTAGCAAGCGTTCGCGGCCGAGGGCGCCCGCGCCACACGAGTTATCCCAAAACTTGCGCACATGAATATTCTACCTGTATAAGCAAAAAGCCCTCGCCGCAGCGAGGGCTGAATTTGAGGATCTGCGCGAAGGGCGCAAGTCCGCGGCTTACTTTTTGGCGGTCTCGGCTTTGGCGTATTTGCGGCGGAAGCGCTCCACGCGTCCGGCGGTGTCGACCAGCTTCTGCTTGCCCGTGAAAAAAGGATGGCAACTCGAGCAGATTTCTACCGAGATGTCGCCCTTGTGGGTCGAGCGGGTCATGAATGTGTTGCCGCAGGCACAGTGCACGCGCACTTCGTTGTATGCGGGATGAATGGCAGCTTTCATGCTGGGTCTTGACCTCGTTTCAACCATTAGATTCTACAGGATTGGCGCGGGATTCAGCAATCCTCGGAACCGCTGAGTGCAATGGAGAACCGAGCCGAACGCGCGAACATTGTGGCGCAAAGGTCGCTTGCTCTACAGATGACAAGCCGCCTTAGAATAGTGAGGCCTGCCGCCGATTGGGTGTGATGCGGAAGTGCTCGTAGGCCAATTGCGTGGCCACGCGCCCGCGTGGCGTGCGGTTCAGAAATCCGATCTGCATCAGGAACGGCTCGTAGATTTCTTCGATCGCGTCGGGCTCTTCGGCCAGAACGGCAGCCAGTGTGTTCACGCCCACTGGTCCGCCTTGATATTTCTCGATGATCGTCAGCAGCAGACGCCGGTCGACTTCATCGAAGCCGTACTGATCGACTTCCAGCATTTCGAGGGCGGCCTTGGCGGTGGGCGCGTCAATTTTGCCTGCTCCGCGCACCTGGGCGTAATCACGCACACGGCGCAGCAGGCGGTTGGCAATACGCGGCGTGCCACGGGAGCGGCTGGCGATCTCGATTCCCCCGGCGTCGTCGATCTGAACGCCTAGAATTTCTGCCGAGCGCTCGACGATGATCCGCAGATCTTCCGGCGTATAGAACTCGAGTCGCAACACGATGCCAAAACGCGCTCGCAACGGCGAAGAAATCATCCCCGCGCGCGTAGTCGCACCGACGAAAGTAAACGGCTTCACCTGCAGTGTGTGCGTGCGTGCCGAGGGGCCCTGCCCGATGATGATGTCGAGCTTGTAATCTTCCAGCGCAGAGTAGAGCAACTCTTCCAAAACCGGCTGCAGGCGGTGGATTTCATCGATAAATAGAACCTGCTTCTCCTGCAAGTTGGTAATGATCGCGGTCAGATCCCCCTTGATTTGCAACAGCGGGGCGGCCGTCGGCTGAAAATGGACCCCGAGTTCGTTAGCGATGATGTTGGCGAGAGTAGTCTTGCCGAGCCCTGGAGGACCGTAAAGCAGGACATGATCCATGGCCTCGCCTCGCGAGCGGGCCGCTTCGATTGCGACCTGCAGGTTGTCTTTGACTTTTTTCTGCCCGATGAACTCGGCCAGCCGCTGCGGCCGGAGCTTCAGTTCGAACGAGGAATCATCGCCGACCGGTGCTGCCGATACGAGGCGGTCGCGGTTCGGCTCGGGATCAGGATTTCGCAAGGCGGTGGCCATTGCTCCGGATGGTAGAACGAAATGCGAAACGGCGCAATTGAGGATTATAGGCCGTTAATCACAGAGGGCGCGAAGATACGCGAGGGCTCGCGCTTCTAGTTTTCTTCGTGGTCGTCGATTTGTGCGGTCAATTGATCTTATTGTCGCTGCGCCTGGACCGCCTCCGCCATCGCGTACTTCAGATCGTCAATCCCCTTGCCCGTGACGGCTGAAATCTCGTACAGCTTGTTTCCCTTCTTCCGGCAATATTTCTTCAACCCTGCCAGTTTGTCCTTATTCGCGACATCGATCTTGGACGCGACCATGATCATCGGCTTGTCTTCCAGATGCGCGCCGAAGCTGACGAGTTCGCCGAGAATCACCTCGACATCTTTGACCACGTCGTCGCGTCCACTGCCATCGGAAACGTCGACCAGATGCACGAGCAGGCGGGTGCGCTCGATGTGCCGCAGAAATTGAGTTCCCAAGCCAGCTCCGGTGTGAGCGCCCTCGATCAGACCGGGAATGTCGGCGACCACAAAGCTGACGGCGTCTTTCTCGTCGCCGACTACGACGACTCCAAGATTGGGCTCTAGCGTCGTGAAGGGATAGTCGGCGATCTTGGGCCGCGCCGCGGAAATCCGCGAGATCAACGTCGATTTGCCCACGTTCGGATATCCGACCAGCCCGACATCGGCCAGCAGCTTGAGCTCCAGCCGGTACATGCGTTCTTCGCCTGGCCTGCCGGGTTCGTGCTCGCGCGGAGCCTGATGCGTCGAGGTTGCAAACTGCGCGTTGCCGCGTCCACCGCGGCCCCCGCGGGCGATCACAATGCGCTCGTCGGCACCGGAAAAGTCGAAAACCTTCTCGCCGGTTTCGTCGTCGTAGAGGATGGTACCCACCGGAACTTTCAAGACGACATCGGCTCCCTCACGGCCCGTTTTGTTCGCGCCTTCGCCGTGGCGTCCGCGCTCGGCTTTGTATTCCGGATTGAAGCGGAAGTGCACGAGCGTGTTGTGGCGCTCGCTCGATTCCATAACCACGTCGCCGCCATTGCCGCCGTCGCCGCCCGAAGGCCCGCCGCGCGGAACGAACTTCTCACGTCGGAAGGCCATGCAGCCGTTGCCGCCGTCGCCCGCTTTCACGCGAATTTTGGCTTCATCAATGAACATGGCGAGCCCAGAGTCACGAGTTCTGAGTCCTGAGCTAGCGACTCGGACCAAGGACTCGCAACTAAAGGAAAAGCCTCGTCCGAGGGCGAGGCCTTTACGGCGCGGGCACCCCTGCCCGCGACTCTTGCAATGGAAAAAATCTACTTCGCTTCGACCGGTTCGTTTTCTACCGGCTCAACCAGAACGAACTTGCCCATCGAGCCTTTGTCCTGGAACTTGATGCGGCCGGTGATCTTGGCGAACAGCGTGTCGTCTTTGCCGCGGCCGACGTTTAACCCAGGCTTCACGCGGGTGCCGCGCTGCCGCACGATGATGGTGCCGCCGGGGACGACCTGCCCGCCGAATGCTTTGAATCCAAGCCGCTGCGAGTTCGAGTCGCGGCCATTTCGTGAAGTGCCTTGTCCTTTTTTGTGTGCCATATGAAGTTCTCTGTTCTCGGTTGTCAATTCTCAGTTAATCAATACCGAGTTGCAAGCACCAGGCGAAAATCGCGTCAATCAGCCTCGAAACTCAGGCCTCGCCACTCACTACTTCTCCTTCGCCGCTTTTTGGGCGGTTTTCTTCCGAGCCGGCTTCTTCTTCGCCGTGGAAGCTTTGGCTTCTAGGGTTTCGGTTTCACTCTCGACCGCCCTGACCTTCTTTGGCTTCGCTTCCTTCGCCGGCAACTCTGGAGCCTTGAAGCTCTGTCCGTTCGACGCGAT
This sequence comes from Candidatus Sulfotelmatobacter sp., assembly GCA_030037515.1. Lineage (GTDB taxonomy): Bacteria > Acidobacteriota > Terriglobia > Terriglobales > Acidobacteriaceae > Sulfotelmatobacter. The sequence goes on along the minus strand of JASHRE010000860.1, from coordinate 804 downwards.
CTCTGTGATGCGCACGGCCGTGAATGCCTGGCGATGCCCGCGAAGTTTTTTGTACTGCTTTTTGCGCTTGTAATGGAAGACGATCACTTTCGCGCCGCGGCCCTGTTCGACGACCTGACCGACGACGCGCGCATCGCCTTGATGACCGATCTGGCCGTCTTCGCTCGAGAGCGCCACGACCGGAAACTCGACCTGGCCGTTCGTGCCCAGCTTTTCGATTCGAATCACATCACCGGGTGCGACCCGGTACTGCTTTCCACCCGCGCGGATCACCGCGTACATGCTCCCTCCAAAATGTCGAATGAATCAGCCTGAGACTTTTCAAGCGAGGCGTACACGGGCGCTCCGCGGATTGCTGATTTCTCTCTATGCTTGCTGTGTTTTTCGCCTCGCGGCTTCACCTCAAGGCGCGCGTCCGCAGAACGGGAGCGATTACAGGCAAACTCAAAACATTGTAGCGTGCATGCTGGAAAACGGTCAAACGGAACCGTGTTTGGCAAGGGCGCCGAGTTAGCACTCAGCCGTCAGCATTCAGCCATTCGAGCTCGATTTCAATTGCTCGCACTTATGCTCCTCGCAAGGTTGAAGATGAGAACCTTTGTCCGGTGAGTATCGCGGAGGTCGCGCGGCGTCCGCAGGAAACAACACGTTCTAGTAGAATCAAGCGTCCGAAACGAGCATGGCTGATATCCGGCGCGGTCTGATCATCGTGAACACCGGTCCCGGAAAAGGCAAGACCACCGCGGCCATGGGTACGGCTTTGCGCGCCGTCGGGCAGGGCATGCGCGTGCTCATGCTGCAGTT
>JASHRE010000859.1 GCA_030037515.1 Candidatus Sulfotelmatobacter sp. | reverse complement strand
GAAATCTAGGAGACTAGCCGATGAGCGGCTTACTTCAGGATCTTCGTTACGCACTGCGGCAACTGCGCAAGAACCCGGGGTTCACGGCCATCGCGATAATAACGCTCGGCCTTGGCATCGGCGCTAGCGCCGCGGTGTTCAGCATCTTGGACGCCGTTGTGCTCCGGCCACTGCCGTATCGAGACGCTTCACGCCTGGTCGCGGTCTGGAGTTCCGAACTCCACCAGCCGGGGACAAAAATATTCGCGCCCTATCGAGATTTCGAGGAATTCAAGTCTCGCAGCCATAGCTTTGAGTCCTTAGCGGCATTGACCTGGGCGCGTTCAGGAGAGATTCTCACTTGGCATGGTTCAGCACACCAAGTGCTTGCAATTCCCGCAAGCGCTGAATTCTTCTCCCTGTTGGGAATCCCCGCTGAAATTGGACGGACGTTCGAACCTCGAGATCTCCAACACGGATGCACAGTCGTCCTTGCACATTCTTTTTGGCAAACAGATCTCGGGGCTCAGCAGGACATTGTTGGCAATGCGCTGATCTTGAGTGACAAACCGTGCACCGTCGTAGGCGTAATGCCCAAGCGATTCGAATTCTATCCCCGCCAAACTTCGTTATGGACGCTGATTACGCCGGACAGCGAGTACGGCAAAGAGCCGTTCGACTCCGCTGTGGGTATTTTCGGTCGACTGGGGCGAGGGGCAACGATTGCATCGGCGGAACGAGAGCTGGTCGGACTGCATCGAAGCGTAGTCCAGGAATCTCCGGCCGGCAGCTGGGTGACGCAGACAACACCAATTGTCCGCGATCTGCGCGAAGAGTTTACCTGGATGGCCGGAAGGAACTTGCAGGTTTCGATCCTTATACTTTGTGGGGCAGTTGTGCTCCTTCTGGTGATCGCCTGCCTCAATGTCGCCAACCTTTTGCTGGTGCGATACGACCACCGGCAAAGAGAATTGGCGGTCCGCAGTGCGCTCGGCTCAAGCCGCTCGCGACTTATCCGTTACCTTCTCACTGAGAGCCTGTTAATTGCCTTCGCCGGAGCACTACTAGGGATATTCGTAGCAGTGGTGGCTGTGCGGTATTTCAACTCCACGAGTCCAGTTGAACTGCCTCCAGGAAATCAGGTCGGAGTGAATTTGGACGTGCTGGGCCTTTCTGTAATCGTCACGATGATTTCTGGTCTCCTCTGCGGGTGTGTACCCGTCCGGAGGGTGTTGCGCGTTGACCTCAACGAAGTATTAAAACAGTCGGCGCGAACTTCCCTCGGTGGGAGCGCTCGCATTGCTCGCGGGTTTGTGGTTGGCCAGGCGGCGTTGTCGATGGTCATGTTAGTTGCCGCCGGCTTAATCATCGAGAGCATAGTGAAGCTGGATGCTGTTCCTCTTGGGCTGCAGCCCCATCAAGTATTGGCTGCGCAGATTGCTCTGCCCGCTGCCTCGTACTCGACCGTTGAGAGACGAGCGACGTTCTTCTCGAAGGTTCTGATGTCCGTTCGTGCCCTACCCGGCGTAGAGAACGTAGCTTTGTGTTCGGCTCTCGGTCCTTACAACGATGGTCCGTCCAGTCCATTAACAATCAAGGGCAAGGCTCCGGTCGAAAACCTAGAAGCAATCAACATCGTTGAAATCAGTGATGACTATTTTTCTGTTCTGGGCATGCGTTGGCTGCGCGGGCGCAGATTTGATAGCCGTGACCGTGCTGGATCGCAGCCAGTCACGATCGTGAATGAACAATTCGTACGCAAGTATTTGCCACAACAGGACCCGCTGGGGACACAAATCAAGCTGGGCAATCCAGGCGACGAAATGCCGTGGCTTACCGTTGTTGGGGTGGTTGGGAGCGAAGAGCGCTACACGGTGTATCAGGAGATGGGCTACGTTGAGCCTGCTCTCGTCTATCTGCCGATCGACGAGACGTCCAGCACTTCGATGGGGTTGGTGGTGAAGGCCTTGCGCAATCCTCTCGCGTTGGGCCCGCTGCTCCAACGTGAAATGTCGGCACTGGACTGGAACGTTCCCGTCTTCGACATCAAGACCATGAGCCAACGCTATTCCGAATTTCTCGCGTATCCGCGGTTTCGTGCCGCTCTTATGGGAGTTCTGGCGGGGTTGACCCTGCTGCTCGCCGCAATTGGCTTTTATGGCGTGCTGGCTCACATGGTTGTACAGCGTACCCAAGAGATTGGCGTCCGCATGGCGCTAGGTGCGCGAAGGGGAGAGGTTCTGAGAATGGTAGTTGTAGGTGGCGCAAAGCTCGCGATTATGGGGGGCTCGTGCGGGGCAATTGCCGGGCTGATGTTAACCCGCGCGATGAAAGCCTTGTTGTTTGGGGTCGGCGTGGACGATCCAACGATTTTTTGCTGCGCCGCCACGTTGCTGATTTGTGTCGCGCTACTCGCGTCCTATATACCCGCCCGTCGCGCGGCCAAGGTCGATCCCATGGTGGCGCTGCGCAACGAGTGAAGGAGCAATGATGACTGGCCTTATCCCGGATCTTCGCCATGCGTTGCGGCAATTGCGGAAAAGCGCGGGATTCACGGCTGTCGCGGTTCTGACGCTGTCGGTGGGACTGGCTGCAGTAAACACGATTTTCGCGGTGGTAGAAACCGTTTTGCTCCGACCGCTCAACTTCCCCCATTCCGACCGAGTCTTTGTGGTCTCCCAAAGCAACTCGGCTCTTGGTTCCGGCCCCAGCGTCGTTACGTTGCAGGAGTTCCAGCGTTGGCAGCAGTCAGGCTTGTTCGAGCAAGCCGCTGCGATGGATACGAAGGAATATACCCTGCTCGGATCGGAAAAGGCCGAACGCCTTTTCGGTGTTCGTGTGACTCCGGATTTCTTCCAGATCTTCGAAGTGCAACCTTCCTTGGGCCGCGGGTTCGCAGGCGAGGATGCAACTCCGGGCCACGACCATGTCATCGTTCTCAGTCACCAGCTGTGGATGAGGTCCTTCGGCGGCGACCGCAACGTCATTGGAAAGCCGATCCGCATGGGAGAAGGATTGATGACGGTCATCGGAGTCATGCCGCCGCGGTTTGATTTCCCCCGCTTGGCGGACGTTCGGACGATCATGTCCTGGGCACCCGAACAGACCGAATTCTGGACGCCGTTGACCATCACCGAAGACCTGCTGAAAGAAGGGAACTTCAACTATTACGCGCTCGGGCGGCTCAAAGAGAGCGTCAGCGCTCAGCGCGCCGCCGCGCAATTTCAGGCCAGCGCGATACAGCTATTTCGGGACGACGAGGTACGGG
>JASHRE010000858.1 GCA_030037515.1 Candidatus Sulfotelmatobacter sp. | reverse complement strand
GACGCAAAAAATGCGGAAACCAAAATGGTCGCAATCCCTCCCCATCGTCTGCCGAACCGGCTATAACTTAGAAGAGGAACTCGTGAAATACATACTAGTGATCCTGGCTGTCCTTGGCGTTACTGTGTCGGCGCTCGCCTTGCGCGAGCACTACCGCGAATACGGGGACTCCCCTTGCAGCATCAATGAACGCTGGGATTGTGGGGTGGTCAATCACAGCCCTTACGCCATGCTGGGGCCGATTCCGGTCGCAACGGTCGGCATTTTCGGATACATCCTGATGGCCGCGCTCGCCTTCGCGCGATCCTACCGGCTGTTGCTCGTCCCGACTCTTGCCGGACTCGCGTTTTCCCTTTATTTAGCCAACATCGAAGCTCATGTGCTCGGCGTGTGGTGCGTCTATTGCGTGATCTCGCTGGGAATCATTTCCTTGATATCGCTCCTGAATCTGGGGACGGTCGTAGCCCAATTTCTCCGCAGGCCTTCGCCGGCGTAAAGTTTTCGGTTGAAATCTAGTTCCCGATGGGCTGGATGCTGGAGCGTCTGCCGCCCAGCTTGCGGTTGATGTCGACGGCGAACTCGATAAAAACATTCAACAGTGATCCGTATCCCGCCTGTCCCACCATGGCGAATACGCCATTGGTCACGAGGCTATGTGAACTCGGCCGCCAGGTGGCCGAAATCACTCCTCCGAGAAACGCGCCCGCGTAGAGCGCCCATTGCGGACGCAGTTCGTGCTCGGTGGAATTGTAAGTCAAAAAATTTCGCAGGATCGCATGCCGTGCTCGTGGCCAGAGGCCGCCGCATTCGCACTGGTCGTACATGGGCTCATATTTCAGCTTGGCGTTGCCCAGAGCCGTCAGACTGTTGGCGATAATGAATTGTCCTTCGCGCGATGCGAATCGCTTTGCGTACGCGCCCCATCCGTCACCCCACTCGGGGGGAGCTTCCCGCCACTGATCGAAGCCCGCGACGATCATTCGTTTCAGATACGGGCTCGACGTCGTGAACGTCTGCTGCAGATAGATTCTTTGCCGCTGGCCATTGGTCAGCGGCACGAGCGGACGTTTCCGCCCCGAGTACGGACCGGTGAGCCAGTTCATTTCCCACTCGCGCGCGACGACCAACGCCTTCTCGCCAATTTTTTCGGTTTCTTTCTCCGCTTCCGAGGGTAGTTGTTTCACTTTTTGCTCGGCGGCCTGCGTCGGGTCTGGTTTGTCATCCTGATCTTGAGCTTTCGACGGCGCGGTTGGCGACGAGTTTTGTTCTCTTGGCGTGGAATTCTGTGCCAATTGTTCCTTTGGAAACGATTCAACCTGCGCCTGAGCCGGGCACCCTATCAAGAATGGGAACAGCAGCACACTCCAGCGAAGCACCACGCGACGCTCCCGGCCCCAGTCCTCACAGGTTCTCAAAAAGTCCGCCGTTGATGTGGCGCAGATTCGGGTTGCCCATTGGACCCGGCTTGTCCGGAACCACGCCCGCGCTCTGTTTTTGCCCACGCTCGCGCGACCCGCTAAACTTCTTTCGATGCCATCGCTCTATAATCGCGTTGCCGGACGGAGTGTCGAGCGCCTGGCTGCCCTCAGTGATGGCATCTTCGCCGTAGCCATGACGCTCCTGGTCCTCGATCTGCACGTGCCAGTACGCGACGCCGTGCACGGCGAGCACGATCTCTGGCACTTGCTTCTCGCACTGACGCCGCGTCTGGTCATTTTCCTGATGAGCGTGATGACCCTGGGCATCTTCTGGGTCGGCCAGCAGACGCAGCTCAATTATTTTGCCCGCGCCGACCGCAATCTCGCCTGGATTCACATCGCCTTCCTGTGCGCCGTTTGCCTCGTGCCCTTTTCCACTTCGCTGCTGGCGGAGTTCATCCACTACCGCACGGCGCTCGGCATTTACTGGTTCAACATTCTGCTGCTCGGCGCAGCGCTTCTCTGGAGCTGGAGTTACGCCACTCGGACCCATCTGCTCTCCGAAGATATTCCCGGCGAAATTCATCCCGCGGTCGTACGGCGCATCGTGATCGCGCAAACGCTCTATGCCGGCGGCGCCGTTCTGTGTTTTTTTAACACTTATTACAGCATTGCCGCCATCGTGCTGGTGCAGCTGAACTACGCCATTGCACCGCGATTATGCTGGGGAATCTTTTCGCGGCGCCCCGACAACAATGGAAATCCCGCAGGAGTTACCAGATGAAGATGAGATTGATCGTGCTGTTGCTTTTGTGCGGCAGTTTCGCGTTCGCACGGCCCAAGGCATTGTTTTACATGACCACCAACCCCGATTCGGTCAAGTCTTTCACGGAGCACGCCGACAAAGTCGATATCCTCGTGCCTGCGTGGTATTCGGTCGACGGCAACGGCTTGGTCTGGGGTGGACCGAATCCTGTCGTCATGGAAACGGCGGCCACCCGCCACGTCCCGGTCATGCCCATCGTCGCGCTCATGCACCAGGCGGATCTCCACAAATTTTTCACCACGCCGGCTGCGCGATCAGCGTTCATCGCCTCGCTTCTGAGCGACTCGAAACGCTTCGGATATGCCGGTTTTCAAATCGATTTTGAGGACGTGAGTTGGACCGACCGCGATCTGCTCTCGTCCCTCGTCTCCGATACGGCATCTGCCCTGCACCAGGAGAATCTGCAGCTCAGCATTGCGACCGTCCCCAACGCGCCCGGCTCTCCGGGCATCAGCAACTATTCTCATTGGCTCTACGCAAACTGGCGCGGCGGATACGACCTCAAGGCTCTGGCGCAATCTGCCGACTTGATCTGCCTGATGACGTACGATCAGAACACGCGCTGGACGCCTCCCGGTCCCGTCGCTGGATATCCTTGGACGCTCGCCAATGTCGATTATGCCCTACAGTTTGTGCCCAAAGAAAAATTGTCGATGGGCATTCCGCTCTACGGCTATCACTGGTTTGCCGGCGATCCGGGCAAAGACGAGAAACCGAATCCGACGGCCGAGTACATCGGTCAGCGCGACGTCGATCAATATCTGGCCGCGTTTCACCCGCAAGTCGAGTGGGACGCAGTCGATCGTACCTCATGGTTCTATTTCTATCGCGACGACACGCGGGAGTGGGTTTTCTACACCGATAAGCGAACCTTTCAGGAACGTCTGAACCTCGTCCGCGATCGCGGCCTAGAAGGATTCTGCTCGTGGGTGCTGGGCACAGAAGATCCGCAGATCTGGTCGCTATTGCCGTCGCACAACTGAAGCGGGAGGAAAAAACCGGCTCGTGCCGCTTCGATCTCTTGGGACTACACTAGCAAAACAGAGGTAGAAAAATGACAATCAAAACAACCTGGGAACCCTTTGAAGAGCATGGTGACTTAACCATGCGAAGCAACCTACCCGATACCGTTTTTGCTTTTCCCGAGCAGCGGAAGGAACCGCTGACCGATGCACATCATGTGCGCAACGCCGTCGCACGTTTTGATCAAGTCATGGAGGTTTCCGACGAGGATCGGGCCCTGGCCTTCGCGAATATCGAGAAGGCTGCGAAATACTACGGGGTGGATCTCTCTGAGACCAACTGGCGCCAACTCGGGGTTCATCCACAGCAACATCGAAAAGAGAGGTAGCCCAAGCCGTTGAAAGCGTGCGGAATTGCTTGCCTATTTTGGGATTACCGAAGGAATATAATTTCTCTGATTTCGGCCATGAGACCGAGGGGAATCTCGCATGTCCCTGCAACTGGCCATCCACATTTCTTTGCTTTGTCCGATAAGGGTTCCAAGTGGACTCGCCCACATGTGACTATGACCGTGCCAGAATTGAGCTTGAGTGCCTCGCATAGGGCACGAATCTTCTCCAGCCAGCAAACTTCGCGATTGCTCCATGTTCACCCGAATCTCTTCCACAAATTGCTGTGATCACAACGAAACTCATTGCGGTCGAGAAACCCCGCGGCAAACAGAATGTTCCCGTTCTTCTTCAGGCAATGGGGTGGTGTGCGCAAATCTAGACGTGGGAGGGTACTCGACGGTCGGACCTACAATGAGATGCCGATTGAGCAGATCAGTCCTGCACTTCGGGTAATTGATCCGCGAGGGCCTAATCTCGAAATTTCTACCTAGCAGCGTCACTGAGGATCACCAAAGACCATGACAAAGGTCGTACTGGCACTGACCTGTATTGCACTGACGTTCGGCGTAGTCTCCGCACCGGAGAGGGAGAAGCGTGAGCCGATGACGTTCGCCTTGGACTGCCCCGGAGGCGACTGCCCGTTGCTCAAGGGCGCACCGCAGACGAGCGGAATGAGGGGCGGTTCCGTGAAGCTCAATCCCGGCGAGAGCGTGGGCTGGCATTCAACTTCCGCAAATGAGGAAGCTCTGGTGATCCTGCAGGGGAGCGGGGTTGCGAACACCGAGGGACATCCAGACGTGCCCCTTAAGGAGAAGATGCTTGCGTACATCCCGCCAGCGACACGGCACAACGTCACGAACAACGGGAAGGAAGTTCTTGAGTATGTCTGGGTGGTCGCGCCGATCAACGAACCACTCCAGAGCGCCAAATGATCAGATTGCCCCAGAGTTAGGAACCGACTCTTTTCAACACTTCTGCGGTGTCAACCACTGTGGCAAACTCCCTGTGGAGATCGCTAAGAGCCGCAGAATGCACGTCCTCCGCCGGACGCAACGAACCGTCCAAGGCTGGGCGGGCAAAGCTCGCGGTCGCATCGGAAACCACGAGCGTGTTAAACCCCACATTACCTGCCATCCGAGCGGTGGTTGATACGCAGTGATCGGTGGTAAGTCCGACGATAACAACTGTGGCGATCCCATCATGGCGCAGATCGCTTTCCAGCTTCGTTCCGATAAAGGCGCCGTTCACATGCTTGCGGTAAACGGGTTCGCCAGAGTTGGGAGTTGCAATAGCCTGTATCGCATTGCCAGGAGCATCGGGGCGCAGGAGACTGTTAGGTTCCACCGAATCGTGAACCACTTGTCGGATCGGTCGCCCGCTGCTTCGCCACGCTGTGAGCAGCCGGGCAATATTCGATTCCGCCTTTGGAACCCCTCCCGGCAGCCGAAACGCCACAGAATGGGCTTCCTGAGCGGAACCGTGATTCGAGGCACAATGGCAAGGGGTCACGGCAGTTTTGTGGTTTTTCATGTTACTCTGCTCCCCTGTCGGAATCGCTTAGCATGTTCTCTCGATCCCATCCAGTCCTCATATCAGTCCTGGTGCTTGTCTCATTCCGGCTGACCGCCCTCGACGACAAGGCAAAGAACCCTGCTCCCGATCCAGACCTCGCGGCTGCCGACCAACTCTATCGGGCAGGCAAGTTCGCGGAAGCCGAAACCAGCTACCAAGCCATCCTGCAAAAAGACACGAAGCTGGTGCCAGCGCAAGTCGGACTGGTGCGCTCGATGCTGAAGCAGCAAAAAATCGATGAATCGCTAGAGTCCGTGAACAAAGCCTTGACGTTAATGCCGGACTCGGCGGCGTTGCTCGCGGCAAAAGGTGATGTCCAGTTTCGTCGCGCTGAAATGTCCGATGCCGAGGCGTCGTATCTGGCAGCGAAGAAGCTCGACCCCAAGGAAGTCCGAACATATCTGGGACTAGCACGCCTGTATGGCGCATCTTCGCTTTATCGCCAAGCCTACGACCAACTTCGAATCGCTCACGAAATAGCCCCCGATGACGTGGAAGTTCGTAAGGCCTGGCTGCGAATGCTTCCGCGAACAGAGCGGTTAGCGGCTTTGACAGCTTACCTGTCCGGCCCTCATCCTGACGACGACGAAGAAACGATGCACATGCAGGAGGCTTTGGACTTCCTGAAGGCAACCATCGATAAACCAGCACATGCATGCAAACTGGTCAGCAAGGTGGAGAAGACCGAAACCAATTTTGAAATTATGTATACGCCAGATGCACGTCACATGCGAGGTATCGGATTATCGGTAAGGCTCAACGATCAGTATGTGCGACTCCTGCTTGACACAGGAGGCAGCGGCATCATAGTGAGCCATAAGATTGCGGAAAAGGCGGACCTGACCCGAATCTCCACTCGTCACTTTGGTGGTCTAGGCGATCACGGGATGCAAAGCGGCTACTCGGCGCTGGCGGACCACATCCGAGTTGGTGATTTGGAATTTCAAGACTGTATCGTTTCCGTACTCGATAGCGATTCGGTGGTCGATCAGGATGGATTGATTGGCGCGAACGTTTTTGCGAAGTATCTCGTTGATTTAGATTTGCCGGAGATGCGTCTTAAGCTATCTCCGTTGCCTAAGCGCCCTGACGAGACGGTCACGCCGAAGTCGCTCAATAGTGAAGGAGAAGAACAAGCAGCGCCTGAGCAGAAACAGTCGGGCACAGACGCATCCGCTTCTAGCGCGTCGAAATCTGGTCCCGTGAGACCGACACCAGAAACTCACCTACCGCGAGACCGCTACATCGCACCCGAGATGACTTACTGGACTAAGATGTTTCGCATTGGCCACCTTGTTTTATTGCCCACCAGTGTGAACTTTTCGGACCCTGTACTTTTTGGTCTCGATACAGGTTCGGCTGTAAATATTCTTTCAGCGCGTGCCCAGAAAGATATTGAGAAGTTCAGCCCTGAAATCCACGCACCCCTGAGCGGTCTGAGCGGTGAGGTGAACAGGGGCTATTTCACGAAAGCTACACTGACGTTCGGGTATTCTCGGTGGAGCGTCGGGATGTTGGCGATAGATCTCTCCTCTCAAAGCCGACGGGTCGGAACGGAGGTTTCCGGGCTGTTGGGATTCGGCATGCTCAGGCGGTTTGAGATCAGATTGGACTACCGTGATGGACTCATAGATTTTGTCTATGACCCTACACGACAACCTTTGTTGGCACAAAACCCTACGCCAACGCTGGAGAAAAAGGACTCGTCCACAACGCCGTTCGTCTCGCAACACCCGCTCCCTCAGCCAGAATCGCCTAATCCATTTTCAACGAGCGGGCAGGCGAGCACCCTAGACATCCTTAGCGATACACAGGGAGTTGATTTTGCCTCGTATTTAGACGGAGTCGTACGAACCATAAAGAAGAAATGGGATCACCTGATTCTCACTTCGGCACGGCCGCCCACCCTGAGAAAGGCCATGGCTGCGGTCGAGTTTTCGATTCTAAGGGACGGGACTGTGAGCGAAACCAGACTCCAAGATGGAGGAAGTTCGGGCGATGCCGACTTAGACAATGCGGCATTGAATAGCATCACAGCGTCAAATCCCTTCCCACCGCTACCCAATGAGTTCAGCGGGCAATATCTCGCGTTGCGTTTTCACTTCTGCTACAACGCCACTGAAGCTGACTCGACAATAGACCGTATTGATCGTAAACGGTAGAACGCGGTGGTACACGGCAAGGATCCGGCGTAGTTTTCACGCAAAAGGGCGTCAGGGCTGATGGCCACACCGCAAGTGGTATTCCCAGATTTTCTGTACTCATCGCCACCTGCCAATTCGCGTTGGGAAAGTTTCATTCGGATATTCTGGGAGTGAACTGAGTCAAGTACCGAAAACAGAGATTGTTGCACGTATGCGCCGTCTATTCCCGCGTCTGAAGCCAAACCCAATTTAACTCAGCGAAAATGCTGGAGTCTTGCAATGCACAAGAAGGTGAGTTTCGTGAGCTTCGGGATCATCTCCGAAATGTTTCTGGGCACGGCATTCGCTATCACCGGATGCCATCGTGAACGCGGTGCGTGAACTTCGTGCACTAGAGATAACTCTAACTGA
>JASHRE010000857.1 GCA_030037515.1 Candidatus Sulfotelmatobacter sp. | reverse complement strand
CGTAACGCCCGCCAGGAAGGTCTCCGGCTTGCCGTGTGGGTCCGACAAGCTGCGGTTGCTGAAATCGCGAAAGGCAGCGGAGAAAGCGGCGCATCCCGTCGACGACCGTGGCGTCTGGGCCGGGAGGAGACGAATTTCGGAAGTCGGCGATGGTTGGGGGCGCCAGGGTCCGGGGGAATTCGGAGCCCGAGCTATCGCCCTTTGCTGGCACACCGACGCCTCGCTGCCTGGCTCTCTGCCGATCTAAGGGATCAAACAGCGGATCTCGTTCCTGCGTGTATCGCTTGGTCGGGGTGAAGACCGTGAAGCGCCACGCTCGCTTCAGAAAGAATCACTACGGGTATGTACCCCCGAATGGCCCGCCGCATTAGGGAAACCAGAAAAGTGGCGGCGGTTGAAGATGTGTTTTTCAGCCGCTCAAGGGCGCGGCTTGCTAAGGCCGCCGGGTCGTCAGTTTTCCGGCTTCGTCGCGCTCCACGTAACCCCAGGGCGTAATTGGATCGTGCGTGAAGATTGTGAGCCATTTCTCAAGGGTCGACCGAGCGTAATACCGCTTCTTGCTTTCCACCGTTTGCAAGGGATACAGGTCGAAGCTCATCCCCCAGGTGAGATCGATGTGGGCGGTGGTCGGAATCAGATCCGAAATGTAACACGCCGTTTTACCCCCGCTCTGAACCACAACCGCCTGCATATGCGCGGTATGTCCGGGAAAAGTCTTCACGGAAATGCCAGGGACGATCTGTTCGTTGCCTTCGAGAAGCGTCATTTGCCCGCTGTGGACGAGCGGATCGTAATTTTCCGGGATATAGCTGATGGCATCGCGCTCGCTCGGCCGTCGCGCATAGTCCCATTCACCTCGCGGAGCATAGTATCGGGCCCGAGGAAATGTAGGAGCGATGCTGCCGTCGGCTCGACGCACGGTGTTCCATCCGCAATGATCGAAGTGAAGGTGCGTGTTGATCACGATATCGACCTCACCGGGCGCGATGCCGGCCGCAGCGAAGCTGTCCAGCAGCTTCGCGGGCTGGCCGTAAAACTTGATCATCCGTTCGGAAAGCTTGTTGCCGATGCCCGTTTCGATCAGCACATCCTCACGCCCTGTGCGCACCAGCAGCGAATTCAACCCGGCGGTCACGTGGTTGCGCTCGTCGGCCTGCACTTTGCGCGACCAAATGACTTTCGGAACGACGCCAAAGAACGCGCCGCCATCAAGCGGATACGTGCCATCGGAAAGAATGCTGAGTTCAAAATCGCCGAGCGTGAGCTGGTGCATAGGTCCAGTCTGCCATATTCGCATCCTGTCGCCGAAGATCCAAGTTCTCCTTTCCGCAGCCCAGCTTGCAATGCGGCCTTGCCGCGGTGACAATCGTGGGGTGGAAAAGCGCCCGTCAAAGAACTGCGCCTCAGCAGCACGTATGCCCGCACAATTTGTGCCGGGCGCGATCGTCATTGTGACCTTATCAAATCCCCGCGAGAAATTCTGGGGGATGATTCTCGCGCTCGCTCCAGAAGGGTTGAGCTTGAGCGGCGTGGAACTTGCGTCGTTCGAGGATCTCACGGTGATGGTCAAAGACGGCGAACCGTTCAGCCCTGCCGTCGTTTTTTTCCCCATGCATCGCATCGAACGCGTGGAGTTGGACTTGCCCGACGGAAACTTGCCCTCACTCTCGCAGCGTTTTCTCGCAAAGACCGACCTCGATCCTTCCGCTGCATTGACGCCCCGGCAAACCAAATACGAAGAGAATGTGGACGCCACGGCGAATGAACACACTGCGGAGGAGTCTGCGTGAAGCTCTCTCAGTTCCTCACCGCGCCCAATCAACTCACGCTTCTGCGGATGATCTTCGTTCCATTCATCGTGATCGAGCTGGTGGATGGCCGTTATTTTTGGGCCTTGGTCCTGTTCGTGGTGGCGGGCTTTAGCGATGGACTTGACGGCCTGCTGGCGCGTCGTCTCAAGCAGCAGACGCAACTCGGGCAGTATCTCGATCCGATTGCCGACAAGCTTCTTTTGAGCACGATGTTTCTCGTGCTGTCGATCCTTCGCGATATTCCGTGGAAATACACGGTTGTCGTTTTCAGTCGCGACATCTCGATTTTGGCCGCCAGCGCGGTTTTGTTTGCGATTGCCGGGTTGCGCGACTTTCGCCCCAGCATCTTCGGCAAAGCTAACACCTTGTCGCAAATCGGCGCGGTGTTCTTTGTTCTGTTGTTTGCCGTCCGGCGATCGCGCTGGATATGGATCGCTCGCGTTGTTTTTCTGCGGGCGACTTTTATCTTTACCATCCTCTCTGCGCTGCACTACTTGATTCTTGTGCAGCATCGCCTGCGAGAGCACGCGCATGCCCTGCCGCCCCACACCGGAGCATGATGCTTGTCATCCCGAGCGAGCCGTGGTTGCGCGGCGAAGGATCTGGGCGATCCCCGAGGTTTTCGGCGACGCAACCATGGCGCGTTGGGATCGCGTCAGTTTCAAAACCGGTCACTCCCGCGCGACCCCCGCCGCGAGTCATTTGACCCATTTTCCAGCCCGCCCCTAGAATCTTAGGTTCGTCTTGGCGTATTGCAACCATGTCGCTTCGCCTGTACAACACGATGTCGTTGCGGATCGAGGAATTTCGCCCGCTT
>JASHRE010000856.1 GCA_030037515.1 Candidatus Sulfotelmatobacter sp. | reverse complement strand
CAGCAAGATCGCCGAGGCAAACAACATTTCCATCCAGACAGAATTCAAGCCGGGCAGCGCCTGAAGATTCCAGCAGCCTGCGTGAGGCATCCGGGCCGCGCGACCGTTACGAATTTGCGGCAGAGGCGGTTCGCAGTGTCAATGTATTTCAAACAAGGAGGGGTATAGAGCTGTCTCGTAAGTCGTTAAACGGGGCTACGGTGACAGGAACGTCAGGAGGAAATATGTCGTTGATGGATATGTTGAAGCAGTACGCGAGTGGCTCCGGCCAAGCCAGTGAGGCTGACGTGCATGAACATTTTGACCAGGCTGCGCAATCGGTCCCCCAGAGCGCGATGGCTGACGCCTTGTCGCACGCTTTTCGTTCTGATCAGACGCCGGCATTCGGACAGATGATTGGCAGCATGTTTGGCCAGTCCAATGGCGAGCAGAAGGCGGGCATGCTGAACCAGCTTTTGTCCTCGGTCGGACCCGGCGTACTCAGTTCCGTGGCAGGAGGCGGATTGCTTTCCAGACTGCTGGCCGGAGGTGCACGCCAGCTGACACCTGAACAGGCTCAGAGCATTTCCCCAGAGACCGTGCAGCAGCTCGCTTCCCATGCGGAGAGAGCTGACCCGTCAATCGTTGATAGGGCGGGTTCGTTCTATGCACAGCATCCGGCGCTGGTGAAAACCTTGGGAGCCGGAGTGCTGTCGATCGCGATGGCCAAGCTGGCGCGGCGGCAAGCAGCATGAGCAGTTTCTGCCCAACCACGAGCTTGGCACTCAAAAAGTGCTAAGCCCCCTTAGCAAGGAGGAGTTATGTTCGCAGTACTTTGGTGGATCATTGTTGGACTGATCGCTGGCTGGGCCACGGGAAAGATTATGGGTGGCACAGGCCGTGGCTTTCTGATGGATATTATCATCGGGATCGCTGGCGCGCTCGTAGGCGGCTGGATCATGCGGGCTGTCGGGTTTGCCGGACACGGAGGCATGATCTACACGATCCTGGTGGCGATTGGTGGCGCCGTGATACTGACATTTCTCTATCGCCTCGTTACCGGTGCCGGTAAAGGTGGACGCGGCAGCGGAGACACTGGCTTTCGAAGGGCGGCATAAACGCGCATCTGCGAACGAATCTGTCCTTCGACAGCGTAGTGCGTTAGCGGCGCACCCAGCGTCCCTGACGCACTCGGTAGCCGTTGCGGTAACGTTCGTAAGAGGGCCTGCGCCAGACATACCCCGGGTGCGGTGGTCGCGCCCATCGCCCCGGCCGCCACACCCAGCTGCTACCGCCCCAATCGTAATATCCGTCCGTCCACACCCAGCCCGGGTGAGGCGCTACGCCGACTGGGCCGTATGCAAGCGGCGGTGGCGGGCCGACACTCACGCCCGCAAAGTACATTACGTGGTGATCACAGCCCGACAACAGCAGGGCTCCCGCGAGGGCCAGCGTTGATGCCACAGCTTTAAATTCGCGCACAAACTCCTCCCGCCCGGGGATTCATCCCCTACAAAAGCACCTTCCCAACCCTTTGGATGAGGGCCTGGCGGCTTTCGGTTGGGGGCTGTCGCACGGCCGGCATTTTTGGGTGCCCCGTCCTCGTGCCAAAGCCTCTGCGGGACAGGGCAGAGGACTTTGACTTTTGGTTCGTGTAGGGCCGGGGATGCTACTCCAACTCACAAAATGCCGCCGGCGCAATGCTTCGTGACGAGGTGATAGTGCAAAGATGTGCGCCGACCATGCTCTCGTTTTCAGCGTTGTTTAGATTTGGCGACGGTTGCAGTTCGCGCCATCGGTGCCTAACAGCAGAATCGGAATGTCCACTTGTGATAGCTTAGTGTCCGAGGAAGTCGAGCATGTGTCTGCGCGCCAGCGTCCTCTTATGCCTTCTGCTCCCCGCGCTGGCTTCATTCCAACCTCAAAGCCAGGCTCCCCAACCGAACCCACCCGCTCCTTCCGTGACGACCGCGGTGCGCCGCGTCCTCGTGGATGTTGTCGTGACCAACGACAAAGGAGAGCCTGTCACTGGTTTGCAACAGAAAGATTTTGAAGTCCTGGAGGATGGTAAACAGCAAACAATAACCACTTTTGAGGAACGTCACGGTGCAGCTCCCACGGAAATCAAGCTGCCGCCAATGCCGCCGCATGTCTATACCAATTTCCCGGTTATGCAAACGGCAGACTCGATCAACGTATTACTGCTGGATGCTCTGAACACGCCCACAAGGGACCAATCGTACGTCCATTGGCAGATGATTAGATATTTGAGAACAATTCCGGTCGGGACGCGTGTCGCCGTTTTTACCCTCTCGTCGCGTTTGCGCATGCTACAGGCAGTTACCTCCAATCCGTCGGAATTGTTGGCGGTCATTAACAGCTCTGAAGCTGGCACACAAGTTTCCGGAGTCCTTACCTCCAAGGAGGAGGACGAGGAAATCCACCATTTCATCGGATTCTTGCGGTCGACCCAGTCTGGCGCATTGCCTCAACTGACCTTTGCGCAACTCGAGGTCGATCCCATAAATGCCATGAAGGAATTTCTGACCGAAACCGCTACGTTTCAGACCGTGACTCGCATCGACCTTACTTTGCAAGCCCTGCAGCAACTCGCTCGTTACCTCGCAAGCGTTCCCGGCCGCAAGAATGTGATCTGGTTCTCGGGCTCTTTTCCAATCGCAATTTTCCCCAACGGGGACCTCCCTAACCCCTTCGTCGGTATAGCTGATTACCAAAGCCAGCTCAGAAGGACCGCGGACCTGTTGTCTGCCGACCAAGTTGCCCTCTACCCCGTTGCGGCCGAGGGACTCGGCACCGATTCGGTATACGAGGCCAACGGTGAGGAAATCTCCAGAGCGAGACCGTCGGTGGCCACGCACGATCAAGTCCTGCAATTGCAGAACGGCCAGGCGAATCGCGACTGGAGCCAGGCCGCCATGGACGAGTTGGCCAAAGACACAGGGGGTAAGGCTTACTACAACACGAACGGCCTGAGCGATGCACTGGCCCGCGCGATTCACAACGGTGCGCGCTATTATTCGCTCACCTATGAACCAGGCAACGCTCGAATGGACGGGAAATACCGGCGCATTCAGGTGCGGCTGATCAACGCGAAGGGCACGCTTGCTTACCGCCGTGGATACTACGCCGATGACCCAGAAACCGTCTCAGCCGCGGGTCAAAAGCCAGACACCGATCCGCTGCTCATGCTCATGGGACGCAACCTGCCCGACTATTCGCAAATTCTATACAAGATCAAAGTGGTGCCCTCGGATCCGCAGCCCCCTTCGGATGCCCCACGCATCGGCAGTAACCCCAATCTCAAGGGACCGATCACTCGCTACGGCGTGGACTTTGCTGTCTCGCCGCATGACCTCAGTCTTGACCCCACCCCCGACGGTGTGCACCATGGCAACATCGAGATCGCCCTGATCGCCTACGATCGCGAAGGCAAGCCGCTGAACTTCGTGGTCATCAACGGCGACATCAATCTCGACTCTCGGGACTACGCCAATATGCAGCAGGTAGGCCTCCAGATCCACAAAGAAATCGATGTGCCCAGGCAGTACGTGTTTCTGCGCACGGGTATCTACGATCCCAAGTCGGGCACTGCAGGCACGCTCGGAGTCCCATTGAACGATACGACTGCGCACAAATAATGTAGCCCCTGAGCGGCTGCGGCCTGCTTTGACCTAGCAACGGCGTTTTTGAGTCCCATTGATTTTTTACCATCTGACTCCACCGTGCAGGTCTCTTTCGACGATTGAGTTTGCTTACTTTTTGCCAAGAAGGTAGGCATGGCAATGCAAGGAAGCTTTCAAATTTTCAAATTTTCACATGACAGTTTGGCCGTTCGGCGACCAAAAGAATTTCTCGCTATGATCTCGTCTTTCCCCTGCCGTTCTAGATTTTCTCAGTAGAGACAAGAACTCTCAACCCTTCTTCGAGTTCTCGCGGGCGGTGCCCTCAACAATTTGGACGCGACATTGAAGGATGTATGAGGAACCGACTCGACATGCTGTTTACTTTAGGCGTCGGCTTTGCCTCAAGATGGCATTGCGAATTGTTGCCCGGAACTGCAAGAAGCGGATGGAACTGTGCCGGAGAAACTAACTTTTGTAATCGGGGTGGTTATGAGTGAAGTGTTTGAGATCACAAATAATACCAGCCCAAAATCACCGCTTGACATGGATTGACGGTAGCGGAACTTCCGATCCCGAACCCACCTTGGACACTTCTGCCGCTAGTGCGCTCGCTGCAGCCGAACGCGCCAGCACAGTTAAATCCATTGGCTCGTATCAACTGATCCGCGGACTCGGCGAAGGCGGAATGGGACAGGTCTGGCTGGCCGAGCAGACCACTCCTATTAAGCGCAGCCGAGCACGCGTTCTATGACTTCACGCATCGTTTCGAAGTAGGGATTACGTGCGAAAGCGACATCATCTTCGCAGCCGTACGAAGCGCAATATTCACGGCAGATTTCCCGGCAACGTCGTAAAACTGATTGGATAACACTAGTTCTGTCAGCGTCGGCAGTCGACGCTAAAAGGGATAGGACGAACTCCCGTCTTCGGTTCCGCCCCACTTCATAGGCACACGAGTGTAATTAGAGTTTGCCGTACTTGCCTGGCGTAATCCTGATGAGAACTTAGGCTGCCCAGTCAAAAGAGGTTGGGATTCGGCTTGACTGTATCTCGGATCGGTGCGTGGTCCGCCAGCGCCCACTCTTTAATTTGAAGAGTAGATAAGGCGGACAACTCTGTTTTTGCTCCAACATTCCTCATTCGTCTCGGGACACACGGGATACAGTTCTCCCCATCCGGCACTCACCTTGATGCGGTGCTCCGCTATACCTCGGCTTATCAAGGCCTGTTTCACCCAGTCGGCACGTCGTTGCGCCAGCCCGAGATTATAGAGCCAATCCCCTCTTGAAGATGCGTATCCGTCGACATAAAAGCTCACATCAGGATGGTCCTGAAGCCAGCGAACGTTGTTGTCGAGAGCACTCGGGTTTGAAGGGTCGTCATGGTCGTCGTTTGGGAACAGGATCACTTGCATGTTTTGGTAAAAAGCCTCTTGTCCGGGACCGTAGGCAATCAAGGGCGGCCGAGACCAGTAATTGACCCAGTAACCGACATCGGTCTGTGGTTCTATCGAGCCTATCTGCGCAAAAGCCGCAGTGCCAGCGAGCCATACGAGCGTTGGAATAAGAAAGATGTACCGGTTCATGTGTCTGTGGACCCCCCGTCTTGAAAAGCCGCTTCAGGACCATTGTCGTCCGGCGCAAGCACGACTCGCTCTATTATGAAAGCGGCATTGCTTCAACGTTAGAAAAGCGAATCGCTGAGAGGGAACTAGTAGATCTGACAAGGGAGCAAAAAGAGAAAGATCCATTCCGGCCCCGCAACTCTTCCTAAGCGGGGGCCACCCGTGGGGTGGTTGTATGATCCAGGAACTCCTCAGAGTCTCTCAAAGTCCACCGTCATTTTCGATGAAAGTGCAGCACTAGAATCTGAGCACAACCGGTTCGCAGCCAAACCAAGGCCGCAACCAGTTGCGCATGCGCGTGACAGAAGGAGCTGCCTAACTCCTTTGTTCCTAAGATGTTCCTAAATCTATGATTGCAACAGACCGGGGGGGTGGGAGTGGGGTTCTGGTATATTCCATCCCAAAAACCGGAAGACTTTCTTATCTCCACCCATCGCTTGGCAAGAAAATTTGCCCCGAAGACGGTCAGCCCCTCAGCCTTGCCTCCCCGACCTTTACATTGTCTTCTGGTTCACCGACCTTCGTCACTCGTTTCCCGATTAGGCCGATGTTAGCGTAACTCTAGTCCTTCCCCGCACAGCTGTCGTTCCGGAGATCCCGATGCGTAACTTCGTGTCGTTGAAGACCCTTGCCTTCATCGCCGTTCTTGGCTGCCTCGCCCTCCCGGCTTCCGCGCACCATCTGAAGAAGGCTGCAACGGCGATGTTGCCGGTCACGACCTCATCGCCGAAAGCGCGCGCGCTTTATGAAAAGGGCATGGCTGATTACGAGAATCTCTATCTCGAGCGCTGCAATGACGACTGGCGCGCGGCGGTCATCGAGGATCCAAACTTCGGCCTCGCTTGGGCCTGGATCGCGTTCAACAGCGGCAATCCCGACGAAGTGAATGAGGCGCGCGCACGGGCGTTGGAGGTTGCTCCGAAACTCACGCTCGGCGAACAGCTCATGATCTCCTGGATCTCCAAAGTCCAGCAAGGTGATTTCATCGGCGGCATTTCGGCGATGAACGACATGCTTGAGTTGTATCCCAAGGATAAGCACGTGCTGTACCTCACCGCCAATTGGCTGATGGGAGAAAACGGAACGGACCAGGCCGAGACGCTGCTGAAGCGCGCGCTGGCCATCGACAAGAGCTTTCCGGCAGCGCTGAACGATCTGGCCTATGTCGATGCCCGCAATCGCAAGTTCGATCAGGCGCTGGCGGCAATGGATCGTTATGTCGCTCTTTTGCCCAGTGAGCCCAATCCGCACGATTCCTACGGCGAACTGCTGCGCATGGCAGGAAACTTCGAAGGCGCGCTCACGCACTATCGCGCTGCGCTCAAGATCGATCCAGATTTCGTCAGCTCACAGGTCGGACTCGCAGACACCTATGCTCTCATGGGCGATCAAGAGCAGGCTCGGGCCGAATACGACAAGGCGATTCGCTTCGCCCACAACGAGACCGATCGCGTGAACTACGAGATGCAAAAGGCGACCACCTGGGTTCGTCAGGGCAAGTACGTCGAGGCGGACAAGGAGTTTGCCAATATCGCTCAGATCGCTCACGCCAAAAGTTTGCACTTAGGCGAAGCCCAGTCCTATCGCCACATGGCGGAATACCAATCCGATGATCAGGTTGCCCTGAAGGATCTCAAACTCGCCGAAGATGCTCTGCATCATCAAGGCACGATTACGGCTGTGGACCGTGACGAAGAGATGTCGCGCGTCCTTCGCAATCGCGCGGTCCGCGCGTCCCGCTCGGGCAATCAGGCGCTCGCAGAGGAATCATTGAAGCAGCTCGAAACACTGGCCAGCGGCAGCCGTAACCGGGTTATTCAGAGCTCCTATGAAGGAGCTCAGGGGACGCTGCTAATGGACCAGAAGAAATACGACGAAGCGGTCGCGCCTCTGGAAGAGGATCAGGAGAATCCATTCACGATGGAGTTGCTGGTCCAGGCGTATTACGAAACCGGCGATACGGACAAGCTCCACGAGATGGAAGCCAAGCTTCGCGGGATGAATGTTCCGACGATGGAACAGGCTCTCGTCGTCCCCGCCATTCGCGCCAAGCGCCCGAACATCTAGTCATCGCCTGCCCGCCGCGGGACGCTACTTCCGAGCGGCTGCACTCTTTCCGAATCTCTCTGCCGCTTTCACGGCCGATGGCTAACCTTGAGAAGACACGAACCTTGAGAAGCTCTCGCCTGCCGCTCGGCCATAGTGTAAAGTAGTCGCACTTCGGCCCATGGATATCGACAGCGAGCGCCGCGCTGGCACCCGAATTACCACTCGTGTCCCTACCCGGGTGCGTACCCCTCATGGTGTCGACATCAATGCCCAGACCCGCGATGTGAGCGCTAATGGCGTTTACTTGTACACCCAGTCCCGCATTGAGAAGGGAACGGACGTCGAGTTGGTGCTGATCCTGCCGCCGGAGCTCACTTCGGGCGAAAAGTACTGGGTCTGCTGCCAGGCAACCATCGTTCGCGTCGAGGAGGGGGGAGCAGAGTTCGGCTTGGCCGCTCAAATCCGTCGCATGGACATCCTGCCCGAAGTGGTGATCTGAATGGGCGGCGCCGCAATTCAGAGCAGGTCTCGGGTCACAACTCAGACAGTCAGCCCTCCCAAAATTGCCCACTACCCGGGGCAGGGTTTTAAGACGTTTGTGTTCTTGGCCGAAAATTTTGGCAAAAAGGGCTTCCCATTGCATCTTCTCTGGTGCAATAATAAGCGGCCCTGCAATTGCAAGTATCATTCTAGGTTCCGGGTGGGCCAGGTATGCTGATCGAAAAACTCGCGGCCGGCGTCGTGCAGGTGCAAACGCCGATCGGTCCGCGCTATGTAATGCCTTCTTTCTTACAACGTATGTACTTGCTGTGGATGTTTCGCAATTTTCCCATTCTTCCGCACGCGGTGCTTTCGTCTCGGCAACAGCGCATGATTGACCGTATGTGCAGCGAACAGAGCTTTGCTTCCATGGCGTATACCGACGCGTTTCTCGAAGCACCAGTGATTGGAACCATCGAACATCGGCCGCCGATCTCCGCGGAAAGCTGGCCGCCACGCAAAGCTCCAGCCAGAAATTCTTCCTTGCGAGCAGAGGTGCGGCAAGAACTCTAGCTCGAGGTGTTGGGGCTGGCATGCTCCTCGAGTTCGCTGCCCGCTCGAGTCTAAGTTTAGTGGGAGCGTGGCGTCACACTTGGCGCGAGGGCCTTCAGATCGCAAGGCGCGAGGTTTCGTGCCGTCTAAATTCTTCCAGATCAGAACAGCATGCGAGAGTTCCCGGCGCCGAATGCTATAATTTTTCTTGGTCCAACAGGGCCAATCACATCC
>JASHRE010000855.1 GCA_030037515.1 Candidatus Sulfotelmatobacter sp. | reverse complement strand
CTGACGCGTTACTGCTGATCGTCGCCGCGCTGGCTCCAGGAGAATTGAAGTTGCTGGCTTCATCTGCACGGGCGCACGCGCTCGACGTTTTATGTGAAGTCCACGATGAAGCTGAGTTGCGCGAAGCGCTCGAGGCGGGGTGCGATCTGATCGGAGTCAACACTCGCGACCTGCGAACGTTTCAAGTCGATTTAAATACAGCGTTTCGATTGGCGGATCAATTTCCCGACGGCGTGGTGCGTGTAGCGGAGAGCGGCGTGCATTCGGCCGACGACATCGCACGATTGCGAGATGCGGGATACCACGCGTTTTTGGTGGGCGAATGGCTGATGCGGGCGGCGGCGCCCGGGAAGGCGCTGTCAGAGTTGACTTCAGCACTTGGCAGCCACCACCTGGTGCCCGGCCAATCGGGGACGAAGAACGCTTAGCGGGCACAGGTTCTCTCGCGCTGGCTCGGAATCTGCTGGCAACCGGGTGCTGGCAACTGACAACCGGTTTTATGACTTGGGTGAAAATCTGCGGGATCACGAATCTGGATGATGCGCTGGTCGCGGTCGATGCTGGCGCGGACGCGGTGGGGTTTGTGTTTTATGAAAACAGTCCGCGATTCGTGAACGTGAAGACAGCGCGAGAAATTATTGGGAAGTTGCCGGAGAGCGTGGAGAAGGTGGGAGTGTTCGTCGATCCCGGTACCGACTCTATGAAAATCTTGCTGGATGCCGGACTGACGGGCACTCAGTCGTACTTTTCCGAGCAAGGATTCGGCGGTGGTGGCAGTCAGAGGAAGGCTGTCGGTCTGTCGTGCCTTCCGCCCAACGCCCGATTCATGCTGGCGTTTCCCCTGACTGTTTTCAGCGATCCCCTGAGCCAGGTCGCCGCGATGATTGAAGGGTTCGCTAGGTCAAGGCAGAAAGCGCCGGACGGCATGCCGATTCCGGAAGGAATCTTCGATACCTTCGTCCTCGATTCTGGTAATGTGCAAAAACCCGGTGGAACGGGGAAGTCGTTTGACTGGGAGAGCGCGCAGCCGATCGCGGAAAGCTTCCGCCGAAACGGTGTGAGGCTGGTGGTAGCGGGCGGGCTCACGCCGGAGAACGTCGGAAATGCAATTGAGACACTGAGGCCCTGGGGGGTGGATGTGGCTTCTGGCGTAGAAGCACACCCTGGGAAAAAAGATCCTGAAAGAATTCGCGCCTTTGTGCGCGCCGTACGCGGGTATGACGCAAAAGTGAGTTAGCCATGGGAACGGTTCCTCGAACCACCAGAGTCAAAGTCCCCAGCCTAGCCGCAAAAGGCGCGGCCGGGATGGGATACGCACATACAAAGTTCGAAAAAAACGCCCTGTCCTCCAGCAACGGCAGGACAAGGGCGGGGCAACCAGCCTCTGCGCGGACGGGGGCACCCGCGCCACGCGAGCCCGGACGTTTTGGCGTCTATGGCGGACGCTACGTTCCTGAAACTCTGATGGCCGCGCTCGATGAACTCGAACGCGAATACGCAAAAGCCAGGCGAGATCCGAAATTTCAGAAACGGCTTGACGAACTGCTGCGAACCTTCGCCGGCCGTCCCACGCCGTTGTTTTTTGCGCGGCGACTCACGGAAAAATTGGGTGGCGCGAAAATCTATTTGAAGCGCGAAGACCTGCTGCACACGGGCGCGCACAAAATCAACAACTGTCTCGGCCAGGGACTGCTGGTCGAGCGCATGGGTAAGCATCGCGTGATCGCGGAAACGGGGGCGGGCCAGCACGGAGTGGCGACTGCCACCGTGTGCGCTCTGCTCGGCTTCGAATGCGTCGTCTACATGGGCACGGAAGACATGCGCCGCCAGGAACTCAACGTTTTTCGCATGCGGCTGCTTGGAGCCGAAGTGCGCGGCGTCGATTCCGGCTCGCGCACGCTCAAAGACGCGATCAACGAAGCCATGCGCGACTGGGTTACTAACGTCCGCACTACGCATTATCTGCTGGGCAGCGTGCTCGGGGCGCATCCGTATCCCACGGTGGTTCGCGATTTTCACCGCGTGATCGGGCGGGAGGCTCGGGCGCAGATTCTGAAAGCCGAAAGCAAACTGCCCTCGGTCCTCATTGCCTGCGTTGGAGGAGGATCGAATTCGATCGGCATGTTCTACGACTTTCTCGACGACAAGAAAGTTCGGCTCATCGGTGTTGAGGCCGGCGGCCGCGGCGACGCGCTCGGCGATCACGCCGCTCGTTTTCGCGGAGGCTCTCCGGGTGTATTGCAGGGAACGTATTCCTACGTTCTGCAGGATTCCACCGGTCAGATCGCGCTCACGCACTCGGTTTCCGCCGGGCTGGATTATCCTTCGGTCGGGCCGGAACATGCGGCCTTGCGTGATGCCGGACGCGCCGAGTATGTGCCCGCTTCCGATGCTGAAGCGCTCGAAGCGACGACCTTGCTGGCGCGGACGGAAGGAATTATCCCCGCGCTCGAATCAGCGCACGCTGTGGCGGAAGCCGTCAAGCGCGCGCCAAAGATGAGAAACAGCGAAGTGATGATCGTCAACATCTCCGGACGAGGCGACAAAGATATTGGCATTCTGCGCGAGAATCTGAAAATCGATTGAAGTCACAAATGACAAGTCCGAAATAAAGCATCTCCAATTACATTGGTTCTGAATTCTGAGTTCTGACTCCTTGCATTCGCTATGCCGCTGACTTTCTACAACAAACCAGGCCTGGTGGCTTACGTGACTTGCGGCGATCCCGATCTGGTGACGACGCGCGCGATTGTTCTTTCGGCGATTGAGGCTGGAGCCGACGTGATTGAACTCGGCGTGCCATTCAGCGATCCGGTGGCGGACGGCCCGGTGATTCAGCGCGCCAGCGAACGCGCGCTGAAGCAGAGAACCTCACTGGCTGAGGTTCTCACGCTTGCGGCCGAGATTCGCGAGCATGCGCAATCGACCGGGCTGATCGTGTTTTCGTATCTCAATCCGATTTTGCGCCTGGGGCTCGGCAAATTCTGCAAAGTCGCGCGCGCCGCGGGTGTGGATGGAGCTCTCGTCACCGATTTGCCGGTGGAGGAAGCACGTGAATACTTGGGGGCGATGCAGGCGCATGACTTGGCTCCGGTGTTTCTGGCGGCGCCGACGAGTCCCGATGCGCGTTTGAAGCGGATCGCGGCGGCATCGCGTGGCTTCGTATATGCTGTTTCGCGCACGGGTGTGACGGGGCAGCGGCAACAGTTGGCCGACGATGCCTGCAAGCTGGTGACACGGCTGCGGCGCGTGACAAAATTGCCGGTCGCGCTGGGATTCGGCATTTCCAATGCCGAGCAGTTTGCCCAAGTTGGCGAGTTTGCGGATGCGGGTGTGGTGGGCAGCGCGATCGTGGAGACGATTGAGCGGAACCCGGGGCGGGAAGCAGCGGCGGTGGGCGAGTTCGTAAGAAAATTGCTGGCGCGCGATCGTCAGCCCTCAGCCTCGGGACCACTCCAGACCACTTAGAAAAGTCAAAGTCCCCGCCCTATCCTCCGACAGCGCGAGGATAAGGGAGGGGCATCCCGGGGCCTGTTTCACCGGGGGCGAAGACCGGCGGCTGCTTTCATGGACATCGAAGACTGGCGAAAAAAAATCGATGAACTGGACCGCAAGCTGGTGGCGTTGCTCAGTGAGCGAGCGTGTGCAGCCGTTGAAATCGGCCGGCTGAAGCGCAACACGTCGTTGCCGATCTACGAACCCGATCGCGAGCGCCTGGTGTTTGACAATGTGCAGGCAGCGAATCGGGGACCACTGCCCGGGCGCGATCTGGTCCGCATTTACGAACGAATCATCGACGTGATGCGGAACATCCAGAAAGAAGAGATCGCCCCGCGGGTGGAACGAATGGATGGGGAAACGGAATTGGATTCGGAAGTGAATGACTGAGGAGCTATCAGCCCAAAACCACGCGAGGTCGGAGGCTGACAGCTGACGGCTGAGAGGCGAAGGCTTATTCCCATGATTGTTGCCATGCAGGAAGGTGCGGACGAGCCGCAGATTCAGAACGTGATCGAACAGCTGGTGAAGATGGGGTTCGAGGTCCATCGGTCCACGGGCGCGCGTATGACCGTGCTGGGTGCGGTCGGATCGGGCGTTGACTTCGACATTCGCATTCTCGAACTGCTTCCGGGCGTGCAGGAAGTCCACCGCATCAGCTCACCGTACAAGCTGGCCGGGCGCAGCTTTCGCCCCGAAGGCACGATTGTTCGTCTGGGCAACGGGGTCACGATCGGCGGCCAGGAAGTCATCGTCATGGCGGGGCCCTGCTCGGTTGAATCGAGAGAACAGCTTTTTACCACGGCAGAAGGGGTATCAAAAGCGGGCGCAAAAGTCTTGCGTGGCGGCGCATTCAAGCCACGCAGTTCGCCCTATTCCTTTCAGGGACACGGCGAAGAAGCGCTGAAACTGCTGCGCGAAGCCGGAGACCAATTCAAGTTGCTGGTGATCAGCGAAGTGATGGAGATTTCGCAGATTCCGCTCATGCTCCCCTACGTTGATATTTTGCAGGTTGGCGCGCGCAACATGCAAAATTTCAATTTGCTGCGCGAGTTGGGAAAAGTCCGCAAACCGGTGCTTTTGAAGCGCGGGATCGCAGCCACCCTGGAGGAATTGCTGCTGTCGGCGGAATACATCATGGCCGGGGGCAACTATGAAGTGATCCTCTGCGAGCGCGGCATTCGCACGTTCGAAACCTACACGCGCAACACCATGGACATTTCGGCGATCCCGATCGTGCACAAGCTCTCGCATTTGCCGATCACCGCCGATCCATCGCATGGAACCGGCCGGCGCGACAAAGTTGCTCCCATGGCGCGCGCGGCGGTGGCAGCGGGAGCCGACGCGCTGCTCATTGAAGTGCACTGCAATCCCGACAAAGCGCTGTCAGATGGAGCGCAGTCGCTGTTTCCCGAGCAGTTCGCGAAGCTCATGCACGAGTTGCGAATGATTGCGCCCGCGGTCGGAAGGAAGATCTAAATACGTTCACCACGGAGGCACAGAGACACCTAGAGAAATGCACCCCCGAACTCGTTGACGCGAGCGCGTTGGCGGGATTAACGACGTTCAAGAAATAGTTTTCCGGCGTGCCTCGATGTTTCTGTGGTAAACGTTCTTGGTGTTGATTCGTCAAATCACGATCGTTGGAACCGGCCTGATTGGCGGATCCGTCGGGCTCGCCCTACGCAAAAAGAAATTTCCCGGCCGAATCATCGGCTGCGATCGTGATGCTGCGCTCGAAAAAGCCCGCGGGCGCGGCGCGATCGACGCCGGCACATCGAATCCAGCTGATGCCATTCGAGGCAGCCAGGTTGTGGTGCTGGCCACGCCAGTGCTGGCGATCATGGACCTGATCGACCGCATCGGGCCGGTTCTTCCCCTGAAAGCTTTGCTCACCGACGTCGGCAGCACAAAGGCTGGCGTCGTCGAACGCGCGATCAACGTTTTCGGCGATCATGCGGGCAAGCGCTTTCTCGCGGGACATCCCATGGCCGGAAAAGAGTCGAGCGGCGTCGATTATGCCGACGCCGATCTGTTTCACAACGCGCTCTGGTTTATCACGCCTCTGCCCGGGCAGAGTTTGAATGACGGCCTGTTGGCCGAGTATGCGTCGTGGATCGATCGCATTGGGGCCCGCATTGCGACGCTGCCGGCGGAAGAACACGATCGCCTCTGCGCCTGGATCAGCCACGTTCCCCAGATGATCTCAACCGCGCTGGCGGCGGCTCTGATCGAGGAGTTCGGCGCCGAGGCCCCGCTACTGCCTGCGGGTGGGCGGGCTCTGCAGGAAATGACCCGCATCTCAGCGAGTCCATATTCGATGTGGCGCGATATCGCGATCAGCAATCAAAAGAATCTCGAGAAGGCGTTGTGGAAGGTAGAACAGCGTCTCGCACATATCCGCGAGAATCTCACGACCCGGCAATTGGCGGAAGAATTTGAGCGGGCGCATCAGTTGAGAAAAGTCACGGCCGGCAAGAAAAAGCTGGACGGCGGCCGCAATTTGTAAGCACGCGGCGACGGATGGCTCTATCCAGCCAGTGAAAACCAATCTGGAGAAGGCAGATGAAACTGGTCCCTTGGGTGCTGTTGTTTTCATTTTTGGGCGCGTGCCTGCCGGCATGGAGTCAGCAATCTTCCCATCGGCGAAAGATCATTATCGATCAGGATGCGGCCGGGCCCGCCGGCACCGATCAGCAGTCGATGCTGCTGCTGATCCAGTCGCCGCAAACGAAAATTCTTGGCATCACGGTGGTGACCGGCGACGCATGGCTGAAAGAAGAAGTGGCGCACACGCTGCGGATGCTCGAACTCATCGGCCGCACCGACATTCCGGTCGTCCCTGGTGCCGAGTATCCGACGGTTCGACGGCAAGACACAACCGAGATGTGGGAACAGCAATTCGGAACGGTTCCCTGGCTCGGGGCGTGGACTCCGCGCAGGTTTCATCCCGCCGATCAACTCGGCGGCATGCCCGAGGGCCTACCCACGACCAAGCCCCTCAATGAAGACGCTGCGCATTTTCTGATCGGCACGGTTCATAAATATCCCCACGAGATCACGATTTATGAAGGCGGGCCGATGACGAATCTTGCGCTCGCGATTTCGATCGATCCGGAATTTCCGAGCCTCGTAAAAGAACTTATTTTTATGGGAGCGAGCCTCAATCCAACCACCGATGATCCGGAATTTGTGAACACGCCGCGGCACGAATTCAACTTGTGGTTTGATCCCGAGGCGGCTCACGTTGTCCTCACGGCCGCGTGGAAAAAGATCGTTTGCACGACGGTGGACATTTCCGTAAAGACGCGGCTCACCCCCGCACTGATTGATGAAATCAAACCCGCCGACTCTCCGGCGGCGAAATACGTTGCGACCTATACGCGGCTGCACGGGAAGTACAACTACCTTTGGGATGAGCTCGCGGCTGCGGCCTGGCTCGACCCGAGCCTGATCACGAAGACAGAGACGAGATATCTCGACATCGATCTCGATCGCGGCGCGGGATACGGAAATACGCTCAGCTGGTCGGAAAATGACAAGCCAAAGATCGCGGGCCCGCCGGTCGAGATTCAGGACGATCTCGATACGCAGAAATTTTACAAAATGTTTGTGGACCTGCTAAAAGCTCCCACGCCGAGACCGTGATGAGCCACGTGCCGGCATGGCCGCCGCCCTCGGGCTTCACCGCTGCAATTGCTCGAGCATCTGCTTGGCCAGGGTGTGATCGGGATGTTGCTTGAGCAGATCGAGCAGAACGCCGCGAGCCTTAGCCTGCGCGCCCTCAAGCGCATAGAGGCGAGCCAGATTGAGATAAGCCTGATCAAACGCCGGAGCCACACGAATGCACTGCTCGAAGCTTGAGACTGCCTGGTCACGCCGCTGGGTTACAAGGTAAAGCACGCCGAGATTGTTCAGCGCTTCCGGATAAGCCGGCCGCGCCGCGAGCGCTCGGTGCAAATACTCATCGGCCTTTGCCGCTTCATCCGTCTGAGCGTAGACCATCCCCAGGCTGTAGTTCGCCTCCGGATCCTCCGGGGCGATCGCGACTGCCCGCTCCAGCATGGTGCGAGCGTCATCCCAGCGTTTTTCGAGGCGATAGGCATTGCCCAGATTTTCGACCGCGGCCAGGTGACCAGGACTCACCTCGAGCGTTTGTTTGAAGCACGCGATGGAGTCGTCGATTCGTCCTTCACGCGTTGCGATGACGCCAAGATTGTTCCACGAGTCCGGCAGCGTATCGGGATAGCTGGCCTTCGCCTTCGTGGCGCGCTCAAACGCTTCACGCGCGGCGGCGTTTTTGTTTTGATTCAAATGGACGCTGCCGATTCCATAGAGCGCTTCAGCGCTGGCCGAATCGTCGTGCAACGCCTGCTGGAAAGCGGTTTCGGCTTCGTCGAGGTATCCGCGCTGAAACAGCAGAGCCCCCAATGAAAGGTAATTCCGCCCAAATTCAAGCGTCTGGCCCGCCAGCGGGAAGGGAAGTCCTCGCGCCAGCCGCTCCACATCGTCGGACGGGATGCTTTGAAAATCTTTTTCGATCCGCTCGGCATCGATCGGTCCTTGATATACCTTCACGATCTCGCCCTCGCTACTGGTGAGGAATGAAGTCGGCAGCGTGAGATCGCGATGGCGATCGTACAGCTGGCGGTAAAGAATGTTGTAAATCGCAATCACATCTTCGGACGCGTCGAGAATGGGGAAGGTGAAATTCTGTTCGCCCGCGAAAGCCCGCAGCGAATCTTCTTCGGAATCGGTGGAACCGTCAGCCGCGCCCTTGACGTGGACGGTGAGCAACTGCAATCCCTGATCTGCCCAGCGTTGATGATTTTTCTCGAAGGACCGCAGATTCTCGCGGCAATCGCGCGATCGCGCATTCCAAAAATTCAAGAGAACTGGCTTACCACGCAATGACGAAAGCGAGACTCTTCGATGGGTCACATCAGGAAGAGAAACGTTGGGAGCGTGAACCGGCGCCAGGAGCCAAGTTTCGATCGTTGTGGGGAGAGCGTCCGCTTCAGCGACTGAATTGGCAAGGGACGGAACCGGGGTGCTGATGAAACCTCTGAATGCTTCGACGCGCGCCGGATCCTTGCCTTCTTCCACCCAAATCGTGTGATTGGTGGGAAGGCTCTCGAATCGCTGCATGGTGCCGCTGGGCCAGCGAATGGAAGCGTTCACGGTCCGGGCCGCGTCGCCCAATCCAAAAAAAACAGTTTTGCTGTGCTGGGAAAGAAAACCAGATCCGGCCTGAAGCATGCGGGTTTGCCGCCCGGCGCTCGCCTCGATTGTGACGGCCGCCCCGATCGCATCGCGATTGCTCTTCGTTCCTTGCAAACGAAATGCAATTGACGCGGGGAGTTTCTCGGCGACATTCTTCAGCAAACGCAACTGCGGCGCATTCCGATTCTTCAGGCAGATTTCTTGACGACCGTCCTGGTCGAAATCTGCCCAAGCAAAGGATCGGCCGTCTTCCACAAAATCCAACCCGACGGCGGCTGAAACGTCAGAAAAGGTTCCGTCGCGGTTATTCGCGTAGCAGACGTTTCGCTCATAACCGCTCCAGGTTGCATCCGAGCGAATCAGTTCATTGATCGCGCTCCAGCCCTGTTCGTATTCTTTTGCAGCCCGGGGATCATCGGGCGACTGAGCGACGACCTGGCGCCAAAAGAAACCATTCAAATCGTTGCGCTCGGGACCGGAAACCATCCCATTGGCAATGTAGAGATCGGGATAACCGTCGTGATCGAAATCCAATACGTCGCTGGACCACGACCAGCGGCCCATCCCGACTCCCGACGCAGTGGTCACGTCTTCAAACCGCGCGCCACGATTGCGCAGCAGAGAATTGCCCATGGCGTGTTTCTGATAGAGTGCGCGGATCTCCGGCAGCGAGGTCTTCTTGAAATTCTCCTGCGTTGAAATCCGCACGCCTGCAGCGGTCCACATATTCGCAACGTAAAGATCGGGCGCGCCGTCGTTGTCGTAATCGAGCCAGCCCACGCTCATGCCGGCGCCGACATCCTCGGTGCCGGTTTGGGCGGCGATATCGGTGAAGGTTCCGTCGCCGTTGTTGCGATAAAGATTCTTGCGGCCAAAATCATTAACGACGTAAAGATCCGGCCAGCCGTCGCCGTCGAAGTCGCTCCAACCGCAGGCGAAACTGTAGCGCGTGTTGTTCTGGTTCAGCCCCGAGTCCGCGGTCACGTCGCGAAACGTGCCGTCGCGGTGGTTGCGCATCATGAAATTCGGCGGGCCGTTTTCCGCATCGTGATAGGGCGAAGGATATTTGTACTGCCCGGTGCCCTGATAGTAGGAGTAGAGGCAAAAGTAAATGTCGAGCCATCCGTCGCGATCGTAGTCGGCGAGGGCCGCGCCAGTAAAGGTGCCCTGCGGTGGATTGGCGAATTGAAATGCATCGCGCTCCCGGCGGAATTTTCCGTTGCCTTCATTGACGAACAGGACCGGGCCGCTGCTGGACACCAGGATCACATCCTGCAGACCGCGGTTGCGGAAGTCGGCAAACAGCGCACACGCAGTGTTTTCCAGAATGCCCAAACCGGAAGGCTCCGTAACGTCTTCGAACGTTCCGTCGCCGCGATTCCGATAGAGCCGGTTGGGCAGACCTGCGGGCTGGCAGACGTAAAGATCGTCGAAGCCGTCATTGTCGATATCGGCCACCGACACTCCGTTGTGACCGTAGATATCGACTCCGCTGGCGCCATCGAGAATCGTCCGCCAGTGGTCGGTGCCGTGCATCATCTGTGCTGCATAAGAAGGATTCGCGGCAAACGCATTTGCCGCCACATCGACGTATACGGGGGCGTGGGATCGCGCTTGCGTTTCCTCGGTCATCTGCCAAGTCGACACCCGATAGTGGCTCGACCCAGAACGATTCCATGACAACTCCCAGTTCCCGACGCGCTGCTCACGATAGAAATCGGAACCTGCGCCCACGATCTCGTAGCGAATGCGAGTCTCGACCTGGATTGGTGCGTCCGCCGAGGCGGCTTCGCTGGCGTCGATGCGAGTGATCTGAAACTCCGCGGTGAGGATGCGCGTCCTGGCGCCCAGGGCCTTGCGCAAGCCGTCAAGGAATACCTCGCGGCCGATGTTGTGGTTCGCGTCGAAGCGCTGGTGGCGGATTTCCAAAAGCGAATCCGAGCGAATCACTCGTGAGTCGGTCGGACGCCAGGAAGTTCCAGAAAAATTCTCGGCCAGGGAATTCGCGATGGCTTCCACCGTAATCGGGGAGTGCCGCAATCCCGCGCGCCACGCGGAAAGAACTGCTTCAATCTCACTCGCATATTTTTCCGACAGGAATTCATCGCGCCCGGGCGTCACCTTGCGCAAGACCGCATCCAGCGGACGCTCGTTGCGATAGTGTGGCGCAACCTGGAATGACGACTCGTCGAGTTCGGCATGCGTCGCTTGGGGAAAAGAGCACGCAGGAAATGCGAATTTCCACCAGCCGTTGGGAACGAGCGCTGCACCCGCGCCCTGACAGAAGCGAAGGAGAAAATCACGTCGGGGAAGATCAATTGGTTTGTGCGGTTTTCGTGGCCTGCTCAGACCGATGCCCCTGGGAATGGTGTGCTCTTGAACCTACCACCCGCCCCTGCCGGGGTCAAGAAAGGCGACTCCCGGCAGCGATGACAGGCAGCGATCCAAACGCGCCGTATCGCGCCGCATGTAAAAAGAACTGCGCCGCCCCGCCCATCTCACCCCGCCCACTCCGGGCGCGCCGGGGACCCCGGCTGGCGCGGTTCACCCGGATGCTTGGCTGCGCAACGCGGGCACGCTCAGGATGACACCAGTGGCGGGAACACCGCACCACCGCGGGTTTTTTTTTGACAAACGTGGTTCCGTCCGATTAAATGGAGCACTTAAAAAGCGCACGACGAGTATCATTCTGCTTGCGCGCGAACGTTCACGGCTGCTCCGCCAACCGAGTGCAGACGACAGTCCGCCAATCCGTCTTCGACGCTGGTCTTCCCAAGCATGACCAGCGGTGGAACGTCGATCTGGAGCCATTTCACCCACAGGTCAAAACACGATGATTCCCGCACTTCTGTTCGCAACTTCGTCCACTCTGGTGCATCTTTCCGGCGTCGATCTCGCCATCATCATCTTCTACTTCGCGTTGGTGCTGGCAATCGGTTTGTACCTGAAGGAGCAGGCTAATACCGGCGAAGATTTCTTCATGGCCGGGCGGGAAATGACCGCGTGGGTCGCCGGTCTGGCGTTTCTGTCGGCGAATCTGGGATCGCTGGAGCTGATGGGATGGGCCGGAAACGCCTACAAATATGGAATTCTCGCCGCGCATTGGTATTGGATCGGCGCGATTCCGGCGATGTTGTTTTTGGCGCTGGTGATGATGCCCTTCTATCACATCTGCAAAACTCACTCCGTTCCGGGCTACTTGAAACTTCGCTTCGGACAAGGCGCACAGGGTGTTTCCTCCATTTCTTTCGCATTCATGACGGTCCTGATGAGCGGGATCAATATGTATGCCATGGCCGTAGTGATGAAAGTGGTGTTGGGCTGGAACATCCACTTCAGCATTTGGGTTTCGGCCATGACAGTGGCCGTCTACGTTGCTCTCGGTGGATTGCGGTCGGCCATCTTCAACGAAGTCTTGCAGTTTTTCTTGATTTGGGCCGGCGCTTTGCTGATCCCAATTCTCGGTCTCATTGAAGCGGGGGGGTGGAGCGGACTGCAGGCGAGGATTCTCAAAAATCTTACGGAGCTGAACGTGCCCAACCCGGGTTCCTATACGCATCTTTGGTCGACGCTGGGAAGCTTCTCAGCCAACCCGATGGGAATCAACTGGGTCGGCATCGTCTTTGGACTCGGAGCAGTGATTTCGATGGGCTACTGGACCACGGACTTCCTCGTGATCCAGCGCGTGTTATCCGCAAAGGATCTGCGCTCCGCCGAACTGGCTCCCATTATCGGAGCGGCCTTCAAAATGATGGTGCCCTTCATTGTGATCCTGCCGGGTCTGCTCGGGCTCGCGCTGTTGCGGGATCCGCAAGGACACTTGTTGCGCCTGGTTCCCGCGGACCTGGCGTGGTCTGCCGAAGGGCAGGCCCAGGGCCTGCATGGCTATGACGAAGTCTTGCCGCTGATGCTGGCGCGCTATTGTGGGCCGGGCCTCCTCGGCTTGGGCATCACTGCGCTCATCGCCGGTTTCATGTCGGGCATGGCGGGTAACGTCAGCGCCTTCACGACGGTTTGGACTTACGACATCTATGGCGCGCTGATCAACAAGAATGCCTCCGACCCTGCCAAGGTAAGAATGGGGCGCTGGGTTACTGTGATCGGAGTCGTCGTCAGCATCGGCACGGCGTACTTCGCAGCACGCGCCCCGAGCATCATGGACTACGTGCAGGAGCTGTTTAGCTTCTTCATCGCGCCGCTGTTTGGCACAGTCATTCTGGGTATGCTCTGGAAGCGCGCCACACCGGCGGGCGGCTGGACTGGACTGCTGGGTGGAACACTGGCTTCGATCGGCATGTACACGTGGGTCAGAATCGATCCGACTGCCGTGCGATATGTGGCTCTCTCCATGGACGCGCAAGAGCAGGCGCAGAATATGTTTCGCGCTCTCTGGAGCTGCTTGTTCTGCATCGTCGTGACGGTGGTCGTCAGCTACCTGACGCGACCAAAACCCGAGCAGGAGTTAAAAAACCTGGTGTACGGCCTGACGCCTCTTCCGAAAAGCGAAGATGTTTCTATGCTGCAGAGTCCGGTGTTCTGGGGAATCGTGGTCGCCGCTGCCTTCCTAGTGTTGCAGATCATCTTCTGGTAGGAGGAACGATGAAATCCGGCGGATCGCTCTCGATCTGGTTCTTTATTGGAATTTCTCTGCTCGTAAATGGCGCTCTAATTTTCGCACGGGGAATTTATGAGATCATCCATCCCCCGCAGCAACAAGTTGTTCTTTTCTACTTGCACGCGAACGTGTGGTGGGGCGGTTTGCTTCTGATTCTGGGCGTTGTTTACGGCTTGCACTATTCGCCGCTGCACCAGCGCAAACGCAACGCCGCCAATCCGAACGCGTCGTGAAATAGAGGAAAATTCGGTTCTCTGCCCCTGACTGCCGCGAGTACCGATCCCTTGTTCTTAACTCTCCAGTTGTTTTGGGCGCGTCCGTTCCTTGCCTCCGGCTCATCACAAAAAGGCAACGAAATCCCCTCCCAGAGCAACTCAGACTAAACAGACACGAGTCCCGTTCTGGCTACCGAGCGGCAATAAGCGTTGCTCAGGTCACTCGATAGAGAGTTCGCCGAGGAGAGGAGCAATGAACGCAATGGTACAGGTACGGCGGTCGGCAATCATATTTTCTCTCGCTATTGTTTTTCTGGTTGGAGGCATGCTCGGTTTGTTTGCCTGGGCTCTGACAGGACACGCGGCCTTCGGCCACGAAAAGTTGGTGCCCGTATTCGTGAGCCGCACGGCAGCGGGGGACGCGAACCACGATGGAGCTTCGATGGGCTTTGCCCCGGTTCTCAAGCCGGTGCTGCCTGCGGTGGTCAGCATAACGTCGTCACGCATCGTGAAGGTTCCTCAAAATCGGTCGTTTTTCAACGATCCTTTCTTTCAGCAGTTTTTTGGCGGGCGATTTCCCAGGGCGCCCCGGGAGGAACGCGAGCGGGGACTCGGCTCCGGTGTGATCATCAGCGCCGATGGCTACATCCTGACCAACAATCACGTCATCGACAAAGCAACCGAGATCAAGGTGATTCTGCCCGACCGGCGACAATTTCCGGGCAAAGTGGTTGGCGCCGATTCCAAGACTGACATTGCGGTCGTGAGAATTGCCGCGACCGGCCTGCCCACCGTCGTCCTCGGCGACTCCTCCAAACTTCAAGTGGGCGATTACGCGTTCGCGATCGGAAATCCATTCGGCGTGGGTGAGACAGCCACCATGGGAATCATCAGCGCAACCGGCCGCAACGGACTTGATATCGAGGATTATGAAGATTTCATTCAGACGGATGCCTCCATCAATCCCGGCAACTCCGGTGGCGCTCTTCTGAACTCGGGGGGAGAGGTGATCGGCATTAATACGGCGATTCTTTCCGGAGGTCAGGGCAGCGGCAATCAGGGAATCGGTTTTGCCATACCGATCAACATGGCGAAGTACGTCATGGACCAGATTCTCAAACACGGCAAGGTAATTCGCGGATACATCGGAGTTGCGGTACAGGAGGTGACACCAGACCTGGCTAAAGCCTTCAACGTTCCCGCGGAAAAAGGAGCGCTCGTAGGAAGCATAGAGTCGAACAGCCCGGGAGCGAAAGCCGGGCTCGAACGCGGCGACGTGATTACCGAAATCGATGGACAGCCGGTGCCCGGACCGAATGACCTACGCCTGAAGGTTGGAAGCATGGCTCCGGGGATGACTGTGCATCTGAAGGTTTGGCGCAATGGCGAAACGCGCGACGTGACCTTAACGCTGAGCGAAGCACCGTCGGGCAAGGGTGCCGGAAGCAACGCCCAAGACCAGAGCGGGAACAGCCCGATGGCGGGCGTTCAAGTCGATGAGTTGACCAACGACATTCGGCAGCAACTCGGGCTCGGTCCCGACGTGAAGGGAGTGGTCGTCACCGAGGTTCCCGATGCTTCGCCGGCGGCTGAAGTCGACTTGCAGCGAGGTGACGTAATCGAGCAAGTAAATCGTCATCAGGTCAACTCCGTTTCCGACTACCAGCGCCTGATTCGCGAGGCCGGCGCGCAGGCTCTGGTATTGCTCGTCAACCGCGGCGGAAACACAACCTTTGTTGTCGTACAGCCGCAGTAGTCGCTCGAAGGGTGGCGGGCTGAGTCAGCGCGGGATGGCTGTTTGAAGCACTCGCCGGGTCACTGTTCCCGGGAAGCCTAGGTGTCGCAACTTGTCGCTTGCACTCGGTAGCCCTGGTTGTAGCGTATCAATTAAAACTAATCACTTTCAGGGGGAGGATTGGTTTCATGCACGGGACCCGAAATGAGTTGTTAGAAGACACCTGCGCATGTGCGGCCCTGCGGCGAGCCGCGCGGGCTACCAGTCAGTTGTACGATCTTGAGCTT
>JASHRE010000854.1 GCA_030037515.1 Candidatus Sulfotelmatobacter sp. | reverse complement strand
AGCCCTCGATGAATGGTGTCAACTGGCAGGAACAGCACGACAAGTACGCCCAGTTGTTGCCCTATGTCGCCGATCGCCTGACCCTCACTTACGTGCTGGGCGAAATGATCGGTGAGCTTTCCAACTCTCACACCTACGTCGGGGGCGGCGATTATCCGCATCTGGACCGCGTCAACGTCGGATTGCTGGGCGCCGATTTTGCGCCCGATCCCGGCAGCGGCATGTACCGGCTCGCCAAGATCTATCCCGGCGAGAACTGGAACAACAATCGCCGTTCGCCCCTCACCGAACCCGGCGTGATGGTGAAAGAAGGCGATTATCTGCTCGCCGTCAACGGCCGTCCGCTACGCGTTCCGCAAAATCCGTACGAATTGTTCATCAACACGGTGAATCAGGCGACCACGCTCTCGGTCAACAGCAAGCCGACCGAGCAAGGCGCGCACAACGTGATCGTCCGGCCGATTCCCGACGAATTCGGGTTGCACGAACTCAACTGGATCCAGACCAACCGCCGCAAAGTCGATCAGGCCAGCGGCGGCAAGATCGGTTACGTCTACCTGCCCGACATGGGGGCATCGGGGCTGAACGAATTCGTCAAGCAATATTTCCCGCAGGTTCGCAAGCAGGGGATGATCTTCGACGTGCGCTACAACGGCGGCGGATTCGTCGACCAGATCATCTTCGAGCGCCTGCGGCGCATTCTCGTGGGCATGAACGCGGCCCGAAACTTTGACGTGGACACGGAGCCCGCCGGAGTTTTTCACGGGGCCATGGCTTGCGTGACGAATCACTACGCCGCATCCGATGGCGATTACTTCAGCTACTTCTTTAAGGTCTACAAACTCGGCCCCCTCATCGGCGAACGCACGTGGGGCGGGGTGCGGGGCATTCGCGGCGAAATTCCCGTCATCGACGGCGGCTACATCACGCGTCCGGAATTCTCGCTCTATGGACTTGACAGCAAGTGGGTGATCGAAAACCGAGGCGTCGCGCCGGATATCGAGGTCGATAATCGTCCCGATCTCGTTCGCGAAGGCCGCGATCCGCAGCTGGAGAAGGCAATCGAACTAGTCATGAAGGAAATCCAGGAGCACCCGCCGATCCTGCCGCCGCGTCCTCCCGATCTGCCGCCGTATCCCGCCGGGCCAGGAGAGTAGCGATTCTCGCAGTGCCGGGTGGCCCGGCCCTGTCCTCGCGGTCTGTACGAGAACAGGGGGAAGGATTGACACACTAAGTTGCATTGGCCCCACCACCCTGGTCGCGCTGCGTGCGAGGGGTTGGGGTGTCGACGCCATAACTTGCTCGAAGCCAACCGACCTACTTCAAACTGACCGTCTCTTTGAGCGGCAAATCCTGCGACGAGCCGCCCACCATGAACGTGTAGTCGCCGGGAATCAACTCCCAGCCCTTCTTCTTGATGTTGAAGACGGAGAGAAATTTCTGCTCCACGCTGACCGTGACTTCTCTGCTTTCGCCCGCATTCAACGGGATCTTGCTCCAGCCCACGAGCCGCTTCGGAGGCTCCTCCGCCGCCGCGGGCAGCGACGCGTAGACTTGCGCAATTTCGGCCCCGGCACGATTGCCCGTGTTCGTGACCGTGAACGTCACCGTCGGATCTGCCCCGCTGGTAACTTGCAAGTTCGAATAAGAATACGTTGTGTACGACAGACCGTACCCGAACGGGAACAGAACCGGCTTGTTCTCCGCGTCATACCACTTGTAGCCAACTTTTACGCCTTCATCGTAGGTGACCTGAAATGGCGGGAGTCCGGCGGCGATCCGTCTCCACACCTCGGGCGCGCGATCGTTCGGAATCGATTCGGGCGGTGGTTGCACGAGGGTGGGATGCGGCAGATCCGCATCGCTTCGCGGGAAGGTCATGGGCAGTTTGGCCGTGGGATTGACGTCGCCGAAAAGGATGTTGGCGACCGCGTCTGCGCCCCGGCTTCCCGCATACCAGGCTTCGAGAACTCCGCTAACCTGACTCGCCCAGGGCATCGTGACCGCGGTTCCGGTTTCAAGCACAACCACCGTGTGCGGATTCGCCGAGGCAACCTTCGCGATCAGTTCATCCTGATGTTGGGGAAGGGAAAGGCTCGATAAGTCCATGCCTTCGCTCTCCCAGCAGTAGGCGAAAACAAGCGCCACATCGGCATTTTTGGCCAGCATGGCGGCAGAGTCCGGATCGGCTCCCGAATCAAACTGGACATTGGCCCGGGGAGCCTTCGCGCGAATGGCGCGTAGCGGTGAAGTCGGAAACCATATCTTCTCCTGCCAGTGGGTCGCACCCTGGCCGGGAGGCATGATCGCATTCCCCCCCGGCGGATCGACCTGCGCCGAGCCGCCGCCGGAAATCATTCCAACGTCCGCGTGCGGTCCAATCACTGCGATGCTGCGGATTTTCTCCGCGTCGAGCGGGAGCTGGCCGCCGTCATTTTTCAGCAGCACGGCCCCTTGTTCTTCAATCTTCTGCGCTACCTCGAAACCGCCGATCACATCGACCACGCTTCTGCGTGGCGGATCATCCACCAACCCGGTGGCAAACATCGAGCGCAGAATCCGGCGGACGTGATCGTCGAGCTCGGCCTTCGGCACCTGGCCCGATTCCACATCGCGCTTGAGCGCGTCGCTGTAGAAAATCCATCCCGGCTCCTCCTGATCGAGTCCGGCTGCGGAAGCCTTCGCCGCGCTATGCGTCCCTCCCCAATCGCTCAGCACAAAGCCCTTGAAGTTCCATTCTCGCTTGAGAACGTCGTTGAGCAGATATTTGTTCTCACACGCGTAATCGCCATTCACGCGGTTGTAGGAGCACATGACCGCCGCAATATCGGCTTCGTTCAGTGCAACTTCAAACGCCAGCAGATCGCTTTCCCGCGCCGAGCGCTCGTCGATATTGACATTCACCGCGTTGCGGCCGCTCTCCTGATCGTTTAGCGCGTAATGCTTGATGTCACCCATCACGTGCTGTGCCTGCAACCCTTTCATCACCGAAGCAACCAACTTCCCCGCCAGTATCGGATCTTCTCCCAGATACTCGAAGGTGCGGCCATTGCGCGGCTCGCGAGTGATGTTTATCCCTCCACCCAAAGTCATGTTGTAACCCTGCGCTCGCAGTTCGCGTCCAATCAGCGCTCCATATTCGTACGCGGCGCTGAGATCCCAGCTCGCCGCGCCCGCAATATCGGCGGGCAAAGCCGTCGAATAACGGCCGTTCTCTCCGCTCGATCGCACGCCATAGGCGGCGTCCGACATTTGAATCGGGGGAATGTCCAGTCGCGGAATTCCGGGAACGTATCCGGCGCCTCCATTGGAGTGAACCGCGAGGGGGCTCAGGGGACTGAGACCCTCCATTCCCGTGCCGTGGAGCAACTGGATTTTTTCCTCGAGCGTCATCTGCTTGACGACCATCGCCGCTCGTTCATCGGGAGAAAGACTTCGAT
>JASHRE010000853.1 GCA_030037515.1 Candidatus Sulfotelmatobacter sp. | reverse complement strand
CCAGTTCCATCACGATGAAGGGACGGCCGTCTTCTGTGTAGTC
Source organism: Candidatus Sulfotelmatobacter sp. (assembly GCA_030037515.1). Classification (GTDB taxonomy): domain Bacteria; phylum Acidobacteriota; class Terriglobia; order Terriglobales; family Acidobacteriaceae; genus Sulfotelmatobacter. Next base: position 5,091 of record JASHRE010000853.1, on the reverse strand, counting down.
GAAATCTTCCACCCGCACGGCATTGGGATGCCTGAGTTTCCGAGTTACCACGGCTTCGGTCTGAAAGCGCTGCAGAAAATTCGCATCGCCAGCGATCACGTCGTTGACGATCTTGATCGCGAACAATTCATTGAAGGTAATGTGGCGGCCTTTGTAGACAAATCCCATGCCGCCGATCCCAATGCGTTCGAGGATTTCATACTTGCCCCGGATCACCATGCCGGGCTGAAGTTCATGAGCGCTTTGCAAAGGGCTCTGGTCAGCCGGACAAACGTTGTAGTCGGCAGGATACGTTCGGTGACAGGCAGGGCAGTATTTCATGCGCTCGATTCCCGCTGCTAAACCCAGATCCGCACGCCCACAAGTGCCGGGATCGAAACTGATAGGGGAAATGCTGAGCCAGAAGCCTGCGCCTGTCAAGAGCAACTGTGGATCGGGAACTCGTTCACCCGTGGAATTCACGCCGCCATGTTGGTAGCGGACTAAAACGTCCGGTTTTATGACTTTCTGTACTTTCATCGTCCGCTCCCTGACCGTCCTCGAGCAAGAGTCCATGCTTTGCATGGTCGCTCACTCTCGCCGCCGGAAAAGCGGACATTTCGTGTGCTAATCCGACCCGACATTTGATGTGCTGCCGACCGGAATTCACGCCACCATTGACACGCTTTTCTCCTCTACTTAGAATCCCCCCCAACCACTGCATGGTTTTCCGTCTGATCAAACTGGGGATGATCGCGCTGCTTGCCGTATCGCCGCTGCTGGCTCAGGCACAGGCGATCGCGGACCTGGTGCAGAAAGCCCAAGCCGGAGATGCCAAAGCCCAATTTGAGCTTGCCAAGGCATACCAAGGGGGCCAAGGGGTACCCCTAGACCGCGTCAAAAGCATCGAATGGCTGCGCAAGTCTGCCGACCGGGGTTACGCCGGTGCCCAAGTTACCCTGGGAGCTTTCTATGAAAGCGGTGCCCTGCGGGAGGTGCCGGGCTTCAATCAGCCGGATCCACACGAAGCGGCGAAGTGGTTCAGGAAAGCGGCAAGACAATCCAAAATCGATCCACAGCACGCGCATAATGCTCAAGCCGATCTGTCCCAGCTGCTGGCCCAGGGCCTCATCTCAAAGCAGGAAGCTGACTGGCGTGCTGCCGAACCCGGCGCCAATCCCGCGACGGCGAAGGACACAAAGAAGGGCCCTCCGCCGTTCTCGCTCGCCGAAGTTGAGGAAGGATTGACGGGCGGCGTCACCGACAAGCGAATGACCACTCTGGTCAACACCTATGGCGTCAACTTCGCCCTCACGGCAACGACGCGTAAGCGTCTCACCGACGACGGGGCCGATGACAACCTTCTCGCCGCTATTTCAGCCTCGCGCCACTGAGGTTACACGCCCGCTTGCTTGGCGGCTAAATCGCCGATGAACGGGATGCGATACATCTCGTTGTTGTAGGCCTTGTACATCAGGAACACCCAATAGAGGAAGCCCCCGAAAACGATGAGCATGCGGATGGGCAGCCCGATCCAAAACAGCATCCCTCCGGCCGCGAATGTAAGCATGCCCCAGACAAACACCCAGGCAATCCAAAAGACGATCCAGGCCAGTCCGAAGAATAGCGACTGGAAGGCGTGAAAGCGCACGAAGCGGTCATTCTTATATTGGTCCAGGACCAGAAAGATGACCGCACTGATGATCCCGAGGATGTAGGTCAGAAGCCCGGCGACATTGCTCTGCATGCCCGTGCTGATGGCGGCCGCGCCAGCCGGTCCCCCGGAAACTGCAACGTTCGACACAGGAGCGGCTCCGGGCCGGGTGGACGAACCACAAGAAGCGCAGACCGCGGCTCCGTCGGCAATGGATGCTCCACAATTCGGACAAAACGCCATGACATTCCTCCTCACCCAAATAGTTCCGTATGAGGTCCCGATGGCCTGAAGCAATGAGGATAAGAAAGCACAACCCCGAATAGGGCCAGCATCATATCGCCCGACCCACCTTTTTACAATAGGGAAACAAACATGGAGAAACCAACCGGAAAATTCGTAAGAATGCGGGCAAGCGGTCGCGAACCGGCGGCTGAAGCTTATGTTCGCCGGAACCAACCCCCGCGGACAACTGGCCCGGTTTTCCGGTGTAATTCCTGCTCATCTCGCCGCGATGCCGGCTTAAAGGTCAATCGGGTCGTTGGTTCTGCTACCGACTTGGACGGTCCTTTTGCGGCGGAGCCGCAAGCATGGTTCCACAACCCGTCACGTGGGCTGCGATGCAACATCACTCCCCTTAGAATTTTTTACCGTCGCTTCACGGTAAACTGCAGGATCACCAATTTCTCTCCACTTCCATCATGCCCCGATCGACACGACTGGCTGGCGCCGGAAATCGCTGGATCATCGCGATTGCCGTCATGTCCAGCGCCATCATGGAAGTGATTGATACCTCGGTCGTCAACGTCAGCCTGCCCCACATTGCGGGGTCGCTGTCTTCGACCGTGGACGAAGCGACGTGGGTGCTGACGTCCTACATCGTCGCTAATGCCATCATTCTTCCGATTACGGGCTGGCTGGCGAATTACCTTGGCCGCAAACGTCTGCTCATGACCGTCGTGACGGGGTTTACCGTCTCCAGCGTTTTGTGCGGCCTGGCTCCGAGCCTTCCCCTGTTGATTTTCTTTCGCGTGCTGCAAGGCACAACCGGAGGCGGTTTGCAGCCGATTTCGCAAGCCGTGCTTCTTGAGGAATTTCCTCTGGAGGAGCGCGGCAAAGCTATGGCATTTTGGGGACTGGGAATTGTGGCTGCCCCAATCCTCGGCCCGACCCTCGGCGGCTGGATCACTGACACATATTCGTGGCGATGGGTCTTCTACATCAATGTGCCCGTCGGATTGTTCAGTCTGGCCATGATCTATCTGTTCGTTTCCGATCCGCCATACATCCGGCGCGGCACGCTGCGCGCGGATGTTCTCGGCCTCGGCATGCTGGCGATCGGGATGGGCTCGCTGCAGATTATGCTCGACAAGGGGCAGGAAAAAGACTGGTTCGGTTCGGAGTTGATCCGCGCGCTGGCGGTGCTGGCAGTCGTTTTCTTGGCGGGCTTTGTGATGCGCGAGCTTCTGGCCAAAGAACCGATTGTTCGCTTCCGGCTCTTGCGATACCGCACCTTTGCGGTCGGCCTTGCTTTGGCCACGGTTCTCGGATTCGTTCTTTACGGAAGCCTCGTCGTCTTGCCCCTCTTCATGCAGACTCTTCTAGGATGGACGGCTACGACGGCTGGAATTTGGACGAGTCCTCGCGGCATTGCCACCGCCGCCTGCATGCCGCTTGTGGGATATCTGCTGGGCAAAGGCTGGGACGAGCGCTGGATGCTCGCCTTCGGATTCGCGGTTGCCGGAATTGCGTTCTTCGGCTACTCGCACATGACCCTGGAGTCTGGCACGTGGGATATTTTCTGGTATCAGATCAACCAGGGGTTCGGCATGGCTTTTCTATTTGTTCCGCTGACCACGCTGACCATGGAACCGATCCCGCGAGAGGAAACTGGCTACGCGACCAGCCTTTATAGCGTGATGCGCAACATCGGGTCGAGCATGGGGATCTCGTTTGTCACGACGTGGCTGGCTCGGCGCACGCAGTTTCATCAGAATGTGCTTTCTGCGAATCTTACGCCCGGCAGTCTGGCTACCCAGCAGATGCTGCAGGGGATGACCCGGTTCACGCAATTCCGCGGATTTGATATGGCGACCGCCACACAGAAAGCTCAGGCACTCCTGAATCAATTGCTGCAGCAGCAGGCATCTCTACTCAGCTATCTCGATGTTTTTTACTTGATGGGAGTCCTGTTCCTGGCGAGCATTCCGTTGATCTTGCTCATGCGGCGCAAGCGCAGATTGCGATCGGGGTTGCGTGGGACGGCCACCGTGCAGTGAAGCGCGGCCATACGTGACCGCCCGCCACAACCTATTGCCGGCGCGAGCGCTTTGCTCCTGCTTCGGCATCGGGACGTTCCTCGACCACCTTTTTCTGTCGCTCGCTTTCCTCCCTAGCCGTGCGCGACGTGATCCCCTGCCCTGGACTTTTGGGGGTTCGCGTGGAAAGCAATCCCTCGTGGGCTTCGACCTCGGGTTCGGTTCGATGGCGCTCGGAACGCGTCTGAATCTCGCGCGGACTACGGTTCGCGCCGGTTTCCGCCCCTTCCATCCGGGTGTAGAGTTCCTCGTCGGACGGCGAGTCCGCTTCGTATGGCTCCTCGTTCGCCTCCAGATCGGTTTGTTCTGGAATCCTATTTTGCTGGGTCTGGGTATGCGGACTTTTCTGCCTTGTCATCGGATTCCTCTCGCATCTCGAATTGTCGGGTTTCGCCTCAGCCGACTTTATCGGGAAATCTAGTATCTCAGCTGGTTTAGGTGCGGCATTGCCTTCGCCCGTTGCTCCCTGCCTCCCATCTGTATAATCGAACTAAGGTTCTGCTCTTGTTTCGCATTCCAGCCTTCATGTTCATCGTTTGGAGCGTGATCTCTTGAGCGCACACATGCCGCATCAACACGGACCCGCTCAGCCGGGTCCACAGCCACTTCCGGGTGTCGACGCCATCATCGCTGTCGGGTCGGGCAAGGGCGGAGTCGGCAAGACCACTTTGTCGGTCAACCTGGCGGTGGCGCTCGCGAAAATGGGCCACAAAGTCGGCCTGCTTGACGCCGATGTCTACGGTCCCAACGTTCCGCTCATGCTCGGCGTGAGCGCTCAACCAAGGATGGTTGGAGAGAATCGAATCGAACCGCTGGAGGCTTTTGGCCTGAAAGTCATCTCGGTTGGATTTCTTAATCCTGGCGATAAGCCGATCATATGGCGCGGCCCGATGCTGCACCAGATCGTGCGCCAGTTCCTCGGCTTGGTCGAATGGGGACATCTCGATTACATGGTGGTCGATCTTCCTCCCGGTACTGGAGACGTTGCGCTTTCGCTCGTGCAAACCGTACCACTGACGGGAGCGGTGGTCGTTTCCACTCCCTCCGACGTTTCACTGCAGGATGCCCGCAAGGCGATCGAGATGTTCCGCCAAATGAAAGTGGATCTGGTCGGAGTGGCCGAAAACATGAGCTATTTCG
>JASHRE010000852.1 GCA_030037515.1 Candidatus Sulfotelmatobacter sp. | reverse complement strand
GGGCAGTTCCGAATCTCAGACGCGGATTATGGCCGCGCGGCGGGGATGTTTTTCGCCGGCTATTTCCTATTTCAGGTTCCCAGCAATCTGATGCTGGAAAAAGTCGGCGCGCGGCGCTGGATTTCGGTGTTGATGGCGGCGTGGGGAATCATTTCGTGCCTGATGATCGTGATTCGCGGTCCAGTCAGCTTCTCGGTCATGCGCTTTTTGCTGGGAGCGGCCGAGGCAGGTTTTTTCCCAGGCATCATTCTTTACATGAAGCATTGGTTTCCCGCCAAGGGGCGAGCTCGCGCCGTGGCCTGGTTCATGACTGCGAATCCGATTGCGGGCGTTATCGGCAGCCCGATCTCCGGAGCACTGTTGAATCTTCGCGGATCGGGACTGTCCGGATGGCAGTGGATGTTTGTAATCGAAGGCCTGCCCGCCATCATTCTCGCTATCGTTGTGCTGTTCACTCTGGCTGATACACCGCAGCAGGCGCGCTGGCTGAAAGACGACGAGAAGCAATGGCTGCTTGGCGAACTGGCGCGAGAGAAAAATTCTGAATCGGGAGTTCGGCAGCAACGCTTCTGGAAGGTTCTACTGAGCCCGCAGCTTTGGCTGCTGTCGCTGGTTTATTTCGGCGTTTCGACGACGATGTACGGCGTGACGTTGTGGCTGCCCAGCGTGATTCGCGCCTTGTCGGGATTGAGTTATTTCTGGACTGGGGTCGTAGCCGTGATTCCATTCGTGGTCACGACGGTGGCGATGGTGGTCGTTGGCATGCATTCGGACCGAACCGGAGAGCGGCGCTGGCATACAGCAGCGCCGGCGTTCACTGCCGCGCTTGGGTTGTGCATCGCGGCTTATGGGCGCACGCCGATTGTGGTGGTGGCTGGGATCGCCGTGGGTTTGGCTTTCGCCGAGTCGATGGTTGGGCCGTTCTGGGCCATGGCAACCTCGAGCATGGCGGGACTATCTGCGGCAACGGGAATCGCCGTGATCAATTCGCTCGGGAATCTGGGAGGATATTTCGGCCCAGACATCATCGGGTTCTTTCGCACAGCGAACGGCGGTTTTCGAGGGGGTCTGCTGGCGATCGGCGCAACGTTGATCGTGAGCGGATCGATCGCCCTCATCGTTGCTGCCGAGGGCAACCTTCGAAACGCAAATAGCCGGGATCCAGTCAAATCCTCGTTGGCCGGGTGATGCGCGAAATGATCCATACAGCTGCTTCCGCTTCGTTCGTTTTGCCCAATTGTTTACAATAAGTGCCGCGTTGGTCTGCAACTCGGCCGATGGTCTGTCGATACACTTTGGAACCACAAAACCACAATTCCGGTTCGCCTCCCACCGTCTACTGGCGGGTAGAGGGCAGCCTGCTTGATCTGACGGTGGTCAGGCCTGTGGCCTTCTTTACCTGGAATGCGCAGACATTTACGGAGCGAATTCGGCGCCGTGGTCTGATTTTTCTGATGGCGCTGCTGCGTCCCATTCTTTATTCCACAAATCGCAAGTTTGCCACCCGCGTCGTGCATACCGTGCTGAGGGGGGTCAGCCGGGATCGGCTTGATCTTTTGGGCGAGGAATTCTTTCACTACAAGTTGAAGCCTCAGCTGAAATCGCAAGGTGCAGAACAAGTTCGTGAGCTTATAGATGCCGGGGCAGAGGTCGTTCTGGTCAGCCAGGCCTTGGAGCAGATCATGCGTCCGCTGGCTCAGCATCTGGGCGTGAAGCACATCGTGGCCAATCGCCTAGAATTTCGCGATGGGATCGCGACCGGACGGCTGCTCGATCCAGTAATTCGCCCGCGCGGCGCTTTCGCTCCTCTGCGGGAAAACATGCCCGATGGCCGTCGCGCTCCCAAAACTCTGGCTCGGCATCTCGACATCTCGGTGGACCGGTTACGCGCCGCAGTCGTTCCCGCCGAGAGACCGGTTGGATTGCCGGAGCGGCCGATTGTTTTGTTTGAAGGACAGAAGCGAGTCGAGGATTTTTCTGTGCGCCGTGGCTTCGCGGGAAAGCATGTCATGCTCATCGGCGTGACCGGGTTCATCGGGAAGGTTTGGCTGGCGAACACGTTGCTGGATTTGCCGGAAGTTGGACGGATTTATCTGCTGATCCGGCGGCAGAAGTCGAATCCGGCCCAGCAGCGCTTCGAAAAAGTGATGGAAGAATCGCCGGTTTTCGATCCGCTGTTTGATCGGCAGGGCGCCAAACTCTCGGATTTTCTGCGCACCAAGGTCGAGGTGATCGAGGGCGATGTGACCCAAACCGGTCTCGGTTTGGGCCCGGAAGTTGCACATCACCTGCAGCAGAAACTCGATCTGATCGTCAACAGTTCGGGGTTGACCGACTTCAATCCCGATCTGCGCGATGCGTTGGCTACGAACACCGACGCGGCCCTCAACGTGGTCGAATTCATTCGTTCCTGTGACCACGCGGGATTGCTACATCTTTCCACCTGCTACGTGGCCGGGGAGCAGGATGGCAGAGTCGGCGAGAAGCTTGTTCCGAACTACAATCCGCGGCTCCCGGACTTTGATGCGGAGCGGGAATGGCGGGCCTTGCACGAGCTTATTGGGCGGGCCGAAGCGCAATCGGAGAGCGAGGAAGTTACCTCGGGACTCAGAATGCAGGCGCGCGCAAAAGAACATGCGGCCAAGGATCTACAAGGCGCCGCTCTGGAAAATCAAATTCGCAAAAATCGCGTGCGCTGGCTGAAAACGTATCTCACCGAGGCCGGAACGCGGCGCGCGAAACAACTGGGCTGGCCGAATACCTATACGTTGACCAAGAGTCTCGCCGAGTCGTTGATCGCTCGGCGCGGCTCAGGACTGCCGATTGCCGTGGTTCGCCCTGCGATCGTCGAGACATCCGTGGCCAAGCCATTCATGGGATGGAACGAGGGCATCAACACTTCTGCATCGCTTTCATACCTGTTGGGAACCTATTTCCGGCAGCTGCCCTCGAATGAGAAGAAGAAGCTCGACATCATTCCAGTAGATGCGGTGTGCGCGGGCATGACCCTGATCGCGGCAGCGGTCATGGAACGGCGCCACGACCCGCTCTATCAGTTGGCGACGTCGGTGACCAACCCCTGCGATATGGGACGCTCGATCGAATTGACGTCGCTGGCGCACCGCAAACACTATCGCGCGCAGGAGGGGTTGGAGTCGTGGCTGCGCCTGCGCTTTGATGCGATCCCGGTTTCGAAGACGCGTTACAACCGAATGTCGGCGCCGGCGCAACGTGCCATCGTAAAATCGATCCAACGCATTATGTCGCCTTTTCCCCTGAAAAAGGCGCCGCTGGCGAAAACGGAACGCAATCTGGAGCGTGTGGAAAAACTGATTGAGCTGTTCGAGCCCTTCATCTTGCTCAATCAGCATGATTTCGCGGCAGAGAACGTTGAGAAACTCAGCCACGCACTTGTGCCCGGAGAGCGGGAGACATTCGGTTACGATACGCGTTCGCTGGATTGGTGGAACTACTGGATCAATATTCACATTCCGGCGCTGCGGCGCTGGACCTATCCTTTGATCGAAGGACGTCCGCTGGAGGCGCGGCCGGCGCGCAGCCTGCAAGGTGCACTCGAGAACGGAGACGCGGTGAAAACGGGAACGACTGGAGCAACGTGGCGATATTCCTGACGGGATCGACGGGATACATCGGCGCGCACGTTGCCGCCAATCTGCTCAAAGGCTACGGGGCCGCGCTCAACCTTTTGGTGCGGGCGAGGGATCCGCAGCAAGCGCAGTTTCGGCTCTGGCAAGGCTTGCAACTGCACATGGATTTCCCCCACTTCTATGAGCATCTGCAGACCAAGGTGCGCCTGTTTTGCGGGGATTTGACGGCTCCAGGATTCGGGCTCGGACGCGATGACTATGACCGCCTGGTCCATACGACGGATTCTGTGATCCACTGTGCGGCGTCGTTGAACCGCAAATCAGAGAAAAGCTGCCTGAACGTGAATCTGCGTGGCACGCTGGAAGTGCTCACGCTGGCGCGGCACGCCGAGCATTATCATGGTCTGCGGCGATTCAGCGAGGTCAGCACCGTCGCGGTGGCCGGGAAAAGGCATAACGAAGTTGTGATCGAAGATCGTTCGATCGAGTGGGAGCGGTCGGATTACGACCCTTATGCCCGTACCAAGAAATTTTGCGAGCACATGACCCGCGTGCTTCTGCCGGATACGCCGAAGACAATCTTCCGCCCCAGCATCGTGCTCGGGGACAGCCGCCACGCGGAGACGACACAGTTCGATATGGTCAAAGCGTTCGTGTTCCTAGCGGGACTGCCGGTGCTGCCATTTCGCGCTTCCGACAAGATTGACATCGTGAACGTGGACTTCGTGGCCGGTGCCATCGCAGACCTGCACATGAAAGATCAGCCGCAGCATGATACTTATCATCTTTCGTCGGGAACCGGTTCCCAGACGTTTCGCCAGATCACGACCGCGCTCGCGACAGCCCAGCAGAAGCGGCCGCCATTCTTCATGCCCTTTACGGAGAAGCCATTTGCACGTTCGGTGAATGTACTCTCGAACCGGCGCGGCTCGCTCGGCTACGGCGCATCACTGATGAAGGTTTTCTTGCCCTATCTTGTCTGGAACACGGTTTTCGACAATGCGCGGGTTACGGCCGAGCTGGGACGCAGGCCGGTGCCATTCTCACAGTACAGTTATCCGCTGCTGAAATTCAGCCGGGACAATCAATTTGAGTACAAATATCGCCCATGGCCGGCGGCATCCGGAGGGTCCGCGGCATGATGGATTTTATTCTGGAAGCGTGGGTGGGCAGCAACATCGAGCGGGCAAAGCTTGGTTGGATGCTCGGCCATGGCAAGCCCTGGCAGCCGGGCGAAAAACTCAAGCTGCTTTTCGCGGGATACAACGGGACGCGCAACATGGGGTCGGACGTGCGCGTGGAAGAAATGCTCCGGCAAATCCGGCACATTCTTGGGGCGGAGCGTGTCGAGTTCAGCGTGATGAGCCAGAACTTCGAATTTTCCGAAGGCTACTTCGATGGCACAACGCAAGTTCATTTGCCGGATATCTTCCCGCCATTCCTGAAAAATGAAGTGCCGAGACATCATGGCGTCGTAGCTTGCGAAGGATCGATGTTCAAGAGCAAATTCGCCAACGCTCTGACCACGATGATGATTGGCTCACTCGGCATCGCGGCGGCGCAAAACAAACTCTCTGTCGGATACGGCGCCGAAGCCGGCCACATGGATCCGTTGCTGGCGAAAATGTGCGCGCGGTATTGCCAGAATTCGCTCGTGATTACGCGAAATGAAGAATCGCGCACGATTTTACGGGAGCTTGGTGTTCCGACTGAACTTGGGACGGATACGGCATGGACGTTCGAACCGCGCCCTGCGCAGTATGGTCAGAGCGTACTGCGGCAAGCGGGATGGGATGGGCAAAAACCTGTGCTGGCCGTGTGCCCCATCAATCCCTTTGAGTGGCCGGTG
>JASHRE010000851.1 GCA_030037515.1 Candidatus Sulfotelmatobacter sp. | reverse complement strand
GCGAGCCCTTGCACATTTTTCAGGATTTCGATGGCTTCGAGCAATCCACTTCGGCGCGCGTTGGGCAAATCGATCTGCGTGATATCGCCCGTGATCACGGCCTTTGAATTGAAGCCGAGGCGGGTCACGAACATCTTCATCTGTTCCGAAGTCGTGTTCTGCGCTTCGTCGAGAATCACGAACGAATCGTTGAGCGTTCGTCCTCGCATGAAGGCGATCGGCGCAATTTCGATCACGTTTTTCTCGAGATAGCGATCCACCTTCTCCGGATCGAGCATGTCATACAAAGCGTCGTATAGCGGCCGAAGATATGGATCGATTTTGTCCTGCAGCGTGCCCGGCAAAAATCCCAGCCGTTCGCCCGCTTCGACGGCCGGCCTGGCCAGGATGATGCGATTCACTCGTTTGGCCAGCAGCGCCGAAATTGCCATCGCCACCGCGAGATACGTTTTGCCCGTTCCCGCCGGGCCGACCCCGAAAACCATGTCGTGCTTCTCGATCGCTTCCAGATATCTCCGCTGATTGCCGCTCTTGGGCTGCACGGTCCGGCGCCCGAACGAACGCTGCCGTCCGGCATCGGCCAGGCCGCGCAGCGTTGTGTTGGGATCAGACATGAGCACGCGCAACATGCTGTTCAGATCGCCATTGTTAAACGTGTAGCCGGCACGCTGCAGGCTTTCGTAGTCGGCGAAAACCTGTTCGGCCCGGGCCACATCGCGCGCTGCGCCCTCCAGTTCAATCGCATTCGAACGCAAATTGACGGTGATGTTCAACCCGTCTTCGAGCAGGCGCACGTTCTCATCGCGTGTGCCGAAGAAGGTCTCGATGTTGGGACTGATCGCGATGTTCTTCTTCATTCAGTTTCGTTGATAGATCCACATGGGGCGCCACTGCTCCACAGCCTGTGGAGCAGCCGGAAAGAGGTTTCGCGTTAGCGGCGCTTTGGTGAGGTTCTCCCCTGCTTCTGGCGCAGAAGCCTCAGCTTGCAAAAAGAATACAGAATTTTGCCCAGGAACAGGAAGAACCGGAATGTTCGAGCCCCGCAGGGCGACAACTACCATTGACCAAAGCCTACCTTGTTGACGGGACAGCAGTCAATGCCAACCCAGGCTCCGGCAGTTTGCGGCGCGACTTGGCGTGCGGCAGCCGGAACCGTCCTGGTTCGGGCCCCTTCCCGCAGCGCCGCGACCTATTGGAATGGCGCATCGACGAGCCATTGGGGGGGCAAAGATTTCTTCTCGGCACAAGCGGCATGCAGCGCGCCCAGCACCTCTGCGTCGACTTGGCACACCGTAATATTGTTGGGCCGCTGCGGTTACTTTTCGAGATCGAAGTCCGCCATGGTTTCGCCTCCTCTTCGCCAGTGCGATGGCCAGAACCTGTTTGCGCACCGGCTGGTTGGGCAAGTCCACAAAAAAAGTTGTCGAACCGGGGTTTGACCGCGTCCGAACTGCCCTTTTATAATCCGTAGTTCGGACTCTCCCGAATATCTCTCTCGGCAAACGAAGGTAACCAACCCGACATGGCAAATCATTTTTCGGCGCTCAAGCGCGCCCGTCAGACAGAACGCCGTAGCGTCCGCAACCGCGCCAACACGTCGCGCCTGCGGACTCAGCTTCGTGAAATGCGCGAAGCCATTCAGAAAGGCGACAAAACCGCCGCCCAACAGGTCTACCGTCAGACTGTCTCGGTTCTGGACAAATCGATTCAGAAGGGGACGCTGCACGAGAACACCGCAGCCCGCTACAAGTCCCGCCTGGGCGCTCGCGTCAGCGCGATGAAATAGCCTTTATCCGAACTTCGGAAACAGAAAACCTGTGCGGCGGCAGTGCTCTTGAAACGCCTCGCCGAATCGCGCGGAGAGCATTGCCTCTTCCTTGCGCGCCTTGATCCAGTACGCCACGATCACCACAGCCGTGCCCACAACGCCTCCCCAGCGATTGATCACCAGAACCGTTCCGATTGTGGCCAGATCGAGTCCGGAATAAATCGGGTGCCGCAAACGCGCATAGGGGCCTGTCTGGATCAGCTCATGCCCTTGCTTGATCGTGATTCGAGCGCTCCAGTTCTCCGCCAGATGCCAGCGTGCCCAAAGGGCCAATCCGATGCCCAGCCACGTCAGCACAACGCCCGTTATCGCGGACGGCGCATTCGGGGTCACAATTGGCTGGTGCAGAACTCCGATGCTTATCTTTTCGTTAAGGAAAATCAAACCGTAACCGGTCGACAGCAGCGCCATCAGGCTATACCGGGAACCGGCCGACTCTGTCTTCTCAGCGCGGCGCGTTCGCACGGCCGCAGCTGCCCAATACACAACCAAAACAATCCACGGCACGTCGATCAGTTCACGACCGGTCACCGGTGATGGCCTCAAACTTCAGAGCGTGCGCTTGTGGGGACGCAAGGCCGGGGTTCGCCCCGCTGAAGTCCGCGGTCCGACGCCTGGTCTTTTTACACAGGCAATTGTTCCTGCATCCATCCGGGCTCGTCCAGTTTCGGCTCGGCCGTCAGTTCCATGATGAGCCGCTCGAGCACCAGACGCTTGCTTACTGGATTGGACCGCAGATCCAGATCGGCTTTCGCCACCATCCGAATCGCCCGCATCAGTTCGCGCCGGTTCTTGTAGCGCCGCGCTTGCTTGATCACGTCATCTGCGGCAAACGGCGGCAGGCGGAAGCCCTGCCACAGCGCCGCCCACAGCATGCGCTGGTCGCGCACATTGCGCTCGAGAATCACCAGCATCTGGCGGAAGGTTTTCGCCAGCATGTAGACGTGCCCGATCGCCGCCTCTTCTCTGTCGCCGGAAGACAAAATCGAATCCAGAATTTCCAGCGCGCGCACGCGATCCCTGCTCGAGATCGCGTCGGTCAGTTCATACAGAGATCGCTGCTTAGCCGCCAGCACCATGGTCTCGACGTCGCCCAGCGTGATGCGCTTCTTCGCGCCCACGTAGAGAATCAGCTTCTCCACTTCGTTTGCGACCATCATCATGTCGCCGCCGAGCGCATCGACCAATTCGCGCGCGCCGTCGGGCTCAATCTTTACGCTTTGGCTCGTGCAATACTCGGTGATCCAGCGGACCGCATCGTTCTCTTCCACACGCGCCAGTTCGACGATTCCGCAATACTGCCCCATGGTGTCGCGGATCCGTTGATAACGCTCTTTGTCCTGCATCTCCATGCGGCGAACGTCGGCGGGAATGCTGATGTGATCGGCAACGAAAACAATCAGAGCATCGGGATTCGGATTTTTGCAATATTGTTCAATCGCGGCCAGCTTGTCTTGGTTCGATCCTCGCCCAAAGAGATTTTTCACGCCGCGCACGAAGAAAACCTGAAACGGAGCCATCAGTGACGGCGTTTGCGCCCGGTCGAGAACTTCCGCCAGATCGGTTTCGGCCAGGTCAAATTCGAACAGGCTGAACTCGCGAAGATCGGCGGGAACCAGTTGCTCAACAATGGCATCACGAAAACGTTTGCGGAAAAACGCCTCGTCCCCGACAAACACGTACGCCGGCCGCATCTTCCGCGACGCCACTTCATTGACGAAACGCTCGGCCTGGGCAAAAGCTTTCATTCAAGTTGCGAAGTTTCACCGTTCCAGGTCCGTTCGCGAGGACGGACGACCAACCGCGGTTTCAAAACCCCTCCAGCAAATTCGACACCAGCGTGCGCCCGAAATCGCGCGACAGCCGGCGCAGCGCCGGAGAGTCCTCCTGAAAAAAAGTGGTCAGGTCCTGGGACAATTCATACTGCTCGCGAAACAAATATTGCGGATTCTGATACAGCACCTTTCCATGCCGGTCCATCAATTTCACGCTGACGCTGACCACAACCAGCACGCTGGCTGCGCGACCGGTATTCGTATCGTAAGCCAGCGGCGTGGCCACAGTCGAAAGCACCGTTCCTTGCAATGTAGCATCGGCCTCGTCGCTCGCCTCGTGCAGGATCTGATACCGCGTACGCGTTGTGAATTCGCGCACCACATCCTCGGTCAGAATCTGTTGAATTCGATACGTGGTGGATTCGTTCTTGAACGCCGGGATCGCAATGGTGTGAATGCCCTCGGGAACCTGCACCGTGTGCCCAGCCGTGTGATATCCGCATGCCGTGCAGATGAGAAGCAGTACCCAGCAGCCAGCACCCAGCACCCAGAGAAAACCTCTGCGGAGTCCCGAGTCTTGGGTCCTGAATCGCAAGAGAAAGGCGTGGCGCTCCCCGGCATGGCTGGGTATCTGGCGCTCGGGAGTGAAGGCTTCCTCGCGACTCGCGACTCGCCACCGGAGAGTCATTGAATTTTCCCCGTGGGCCGCGCCGCCGTCATGCTCTCGGCGCACTCGACGGCGGTGAGGGCCGAAATTCGCAGACTATCCGCGACCGCCCACACCCATACCCCGTTCTGCTGCGCGCGGTCTCTTTTCATCGCGACCAGGATGTCCGGCTGCCCCGCCGAAGTCACATTCGTAGGCCAAATTTGCTCCGACGTCATCACCGCCACGTGATCGCCCGCCAGCGACTGCGACAGAGCCTGCAGCTCGGGAGCTTTCTCCATTTCCAGATAAACTGCCAGCGCATGCCCGTGAAAAGTTGGCGCCTGCAGTAACAACAGAGAAGGCTGCGGAGCAATTTCTCCCGCAATTTTTCGGTAGTTGCGCAACACTCGTGCTTCCACCGAATCGAGCTCGGTGTGCGAGTTCTGCCCATACCGCGCCACCATGTTGAAGGCCACCTGCACGTCGAATACGTCTTTCGGCAGTGGCTGAAAGGAAAGCAGATTCACCGTCTGTTGGTGCAATTCATCCATGCCGCGCTGACCATGCTCGGAGGCGGGTTCAAAGATCGTCGCCACGGCGCGTCGGATCGCTGCTGTTTTCTCCGCGCGCAGCAGAAGCAGCGCCAGCATCACGGCCACAGGATGGGCAATCACGCACGGGCCCGGCTGCAACTCAGGTGGTACGACCACCCCTCGTTCCCGTTCCACCCACAGCGAGCGCACGCTGGCGCCGGGTTCGTCTTCCAGAGCCGCGGATGCATCAATGATCGCGCTGCCTGCGTCCCGCGCACGTTTCCAGGTTTTGCGCGTGCAGTCTGCATCTGCCGCAAAGAACGTGAAATCGACGTTGTCGAATTGCTCCGCCCGCACGCTTTGGATGAAACTGATCTCGTCGCCCATCGACTCAAGCTGGCCTAGCGACTCATCGTCATCCAGCAAGCGGATATCGACCGCCGGGAACTTGCGTTCGTTCAACATCTCGGCAATTTCTTTGCCCTTGAGCGACGCCGCTCCAACAATCGCGGCGCGATACAAATTCCCGCGCGTTGCGACCGCATGGGAGGTAGAAACGGATTTGCCCTCGTCGCTCATGACGTCTGTGAAGCCTCTTTAAACTTCGGCGGAGGCGGAGGGCCCGTTCTCCGGCGGAAAATCCATTGCAGGCGCCAGAACACCCCCGAAGCCATGTAGAGCAACGCTAGAGCAAACAAAACCTTTTCCGAGAAGAAGTAGATCAGCGCGAACAGCGCCGCCAGCAGCACGATGAGCCGAAAGGGATGCCGCGAACCGAAATCGATATCTTTGAAGCTGTAAAAGCGCCACGTACTGACCATCAGGTAACCAACCGTCGCCACCATCGCCACCCATGCGATCGACGTATAGGCCGACATGATTGGCTCGCCGCGCTCAAAGTGCACCACGGCCGCAATCACGCCCGCCCCGGCAGGAATGGGCATGCCGACAAAATATTTTTTTCCGGGACGGCCCGGGTTGGAGGGCTGCGGATTCGCCGTGATGTTAAATCTGGCCAGCCGACTCGCCCCAGCAACCAAAAATAGAAAACTCGCGATGGCACCAAGCTGCGTGAGCTTGATGTGCCATTCTCCGGAGGTCAACCACATCGCCGGCATGAGGAAAAATCCCCACTTCCACGCCAGGAGCCCGGGAGCCACGCCGAAGGTGATCACGTCCGCCAGGGAATCGAGTTCGCGTCCAAAGTCGCTGCTGGTTCCGGTCATGCGAGCGATGCGGCCATCCAGGCCATCGAACAGCACCGCAAACCCAATCGCTTTCGCGGCATTGTCCAGGTGCCAGTAGTCGGCCACCGTTCCCCGCACAACCTCCAGGATCGCGTAAAACCCCAAGGCAACGTTCGCCGTCGTAAACAGCGATGGCAGAATGTACATGCCCTTGCTGAGGCGCCGCCGCTTGGACCTGGAAACCGGTTGATCCATCAGCGCGACCTCTCCACGCCCGACAATTGTGTTCCCCACTTCTGGTCGATGTCGCCAGAAGCGGGAATTTTTTCACGCAATTCCGGACGCGCCTCGATCTGCGCCAGCACGCTCTCGCCGCCCTTTACGCGATCTCCCACTTTGACCTGCACCCGCGCCGACGCGTCCATCAGCACGTCCACGCGAGATCCAAACTTGATCAACCCCACGCGTTCTCCGCGTTCCAGCCGATCTCCCACTTTAGGGTGAAACACGATTCTGCGTGCCAGCAGCCCCGCAATTTGTTTGAACACGACGCGCTCTCCGTTGCCGTCCATGGTGACGATGTTCTGCTCGTTCTGATCCGCCGACGCCGCATTCATCGCATTCAAATATTTTCCCCGCTGATAACGCACATCCCGCACCACACCGGCGATCGGTGCCCGGTTCACATGCACGTTGAACACGTTCAGAAAAATGCTGATGCGCGTCAGCCGCTCGCTCCCGATCGTCACCGGCGCAACCTGCGTCACTTTCCCATCGGCGGGAGACACAACGGCGCCCGGTTCTTGCGGGACCGTGCGCTCCGGATCCCGAAAGAACCACAGGAAAAAAGCGGTCAAAAGTAATGGAATAATCGCCCAGGTTGGCTGCGTTAACCAGCCCAGTAGAAGGGCGGCGGCGATGAGCGGCGCGGCGTACAAGTAGCCATCACGAACCATGAGAGTTTGCTCAATTATAGACGCGCCACTGCCACCCAGAAGCTTTTGTAACGTAACTGCAAATAAAAAAAGGCGCTTTTACGCGCCCTTCTCCAGATACATTACTCCCTGCGCGGCCATGACCGCATCTCAGAGAGCCTCTGTTTATGCTACGCTCACGCCGTATTGCTGCCGATACTGCCGCTCAATCAACTCCATCTGATCTTTGAGCCGCAGCTTCAGCTTCTTCAGCCGGACTTCTTCCAGCTTCTCGTCCTCGCTCAGATATCGTTTTTGGGTCAGTGAATCAAGACGTTGAGAATACTGCGAGTGTTCCTGAGCCAGCCTGCGGAATTCCTCATGACTGGTCAGGAGTTGGTCTTTCGAAGTCAGCATCCAGGCAGACCTCCAACCGGGATTTATAAGCTGAAGGTAGCACAGCCCCTGTTCTGGAGCAATGCCAAAAAGTGGTGCAGTCTGAGCATGAGAACCGTGTTTTTGGGGCATGTACGGACGGCCCCGGCGGTCCGCCGACGCGGATCATCCGACGTGCAGGCAATACAAAACCGCATCCTCTGCCGGATCGGCATAATAGCGTCTGCGCCGGCCTGCTTCCCGGAATCCCGCCTTCTGGTACAGCTTTCGCGCGGCTGCATTCGATTCCCTGACCTCGAGAAACACCGCGCGGCTCTCCACTTCCCGCACCCGCGCAACCAGTGCGCGGAGCAACTGAGAGCCCAATCCGCGGCCGCGAAATTCGGGGGCAACCACAATGTTCTCTAACTCCCACTCCCCGCTTACATGCCGCGCCACAAGAAATCCAACCAGGGTTTTCCCTCCAAGCTCGGCTTGAGCGGACTTCTTGTCACCACCCGGCCCGGGAGACCTGTCACCGCACTGACGCGTGCCCCATCCCGGTCGCGCCGCTTGCGACAGGGTGTGGGTTTTGGCTCTGTATCCCGTCATCAGAGAACCGTCCCTTTCGGCGACAAACACGACACGATCGCTATCATCACCCGCGGGCTGAATTGCACTCCGATATTGTTCCTCGTTCCAGTGCGCCGCCGTCAGCGAGGAACGCTCTATTTCCAAAATGCCCACTACGTCGTCCGGAATGGCTGGGCGAATATTCACGCGTATCGGTTAAAAGGATTGAGGGCTGGTCGCCGCCCGCGGAAGCTAGTGCCGGCCCTTGGCAAAAATTTCCGCATCCGAACGACGAATGTAATTCGCTTCCAGCTGCTCCGGCGTAACCGTCTGCCCGGCTTTCAGTCTATGCCATCCTACTCGCGCAATCGTGCCCGAAGCGGGCGTTGGAACCACTGTCACGCGAATCCCAGCTTCTCTGGCGAATTGCGCCAAAGCTTCATCGGGAGTCGCTGTGGTCCATCCCAATGCCGCCGTTGCCAACTCATCCTTTGTCAGCAAAGATTCCCGCGCGTGTGGCGCCGATTCGCCGGCTTCATACTCTCCGGCATAAATCTCTCCGCGCCCCGCATCGAGCAGAGCCATCACTTTCTGCGTTCCGCTGCTCGCCGCGATTACTTCTAACAACGACACCGGCACGATCCGCTTTCCAAGAATCTCAGCCAGCGCTTTGATCGCGGCCAAGCCCACGCGCAATCCAGTGAACGACCCGGGGCCCGTGACGACAATGAACGCGTCGATGTCGCTCTTGCTCAGTCCGTGTTTGGCAAGGAGCTCGGCGATCTGCGGTACAAGCTGCGCCGAGAAAGTCCCGCCCGTCAACGGCACAGACTCGACCACTTTCATATGGTCGGATTCCGCCCGCACCAGCCCCGCGCTGCCGTGCCTGCCCGAAGTGTCAGTGACCAGAAAAAGCATTGCTTGAGATCTATCCGTGGAATCGGTCAAGGTCCGCGGCAAAGAAGTTCTTATCCCTCCACCAGCTCCAGCAGCACCCCTCCCGTACTCGAAGGATGCACAAACACATATCCATGCCCGCCCGCGCCCGTCTTGATCTGCTCCGACACAAACCGCACGCCGTCTTTTTTGAGCCGCTCGACCGCAGCGACAAGATCGGGGACTTTCAGACACACGTGATGCAAGCCCTCGCCGCGCTTGGCGATGAATCTGCCAATCGTCGAATTCTCCGAAGTCGCCTCCAGCAACTCCAACCGGCTCTCGCCCACCCGAACCATGACGAGCCGGACCTGCTCCTGCTCAACGGTTTCCTCGGGCGATACGCTCAGCCCCAGCTTTTCGTAAATCGCCTTCGCTGCCCCAAGCGACTTTACTGCGATACCGAGATGATCAATCTGGTAAACCACTTTCACTCCGAACTTGGATGCACCGAAGGAGCCGCCTTCTTAGCTCGCGGACTCGCAGCCCCATACCCCGACCGAACAAGCAACCCAGCCAAATGCCGGCAATGCGAAAACAACCCATTGAGGCTTCTTCTCCCCGCCCCATTTATGAGGTCGGGAACAAAGAACGCATCGAGGACATCTTGAGCGGCCGAACACCCCTGATACCACCGTAAATCGAAGTGTCGCACCCAATCCCAAATGCCGGCCGCCGGCCAAACCAATCCGGCAACTCAATCCCAACACGCCACGCGCGCTAGCACAGCCTGGTTCACCCCGACGCCCAACCCAACGACAAACACGCCTCACTTCGCGGTGGCGCCCCGGTGTGGCGTCCTTCTAAGGTAAGAACGGCGGCGCATTCGCACTTGCCGCAACCGCGACGATATCGATATCAGGCTTGCCGGCAGCCTCGCCACCATGGCGTGAAAGACGATCTGCAGTGCTGTAAGCCGATGTTCTCCGTGGCGGGCTGCGGACCGCCCGCCGCCCTCAATTTCCCTCCCCGGTCCCAGCTAACTCCTCCACCAGCGTGTATGGATCCCTTTTATGCTCGGTGATCTCCGCCGCCAGCCGCGCCAGGTTACCATCCCCCAGTTGCGCCCGCGCCTTCTCGAGCATCGCATCGCGCAGCATTTCGACCAGCCGCTCCTGCCAATTCTGGATGCGCCTGTACCGCCCGCGATTTTCCTTCTGCAGATACTCCTCATACTCGGCGATCGCCGCCGCCGTTTCCGCGACACCCTTGCCTTCACTCGCCACGGTTTTCACAATGGGAGGAACCCACCCAACGCGGCTGTCATCCCGTTGACCCGACAGCGACTGCAGCGCGCGAATCTCGCGTTCCACACGCTCCGCGCCTTCGCGATCGCTCTTGTTGATGACGAAAATATCGGCGATTTCCATGATGCCCGCTTTGATTGACTGTACATCGTCGCCCATGCCCGGTACCAGGATCACGATCGTGATGTCGGCCAGCCGCATGATTTCGACTTCATCCTGTCCGACACCGACCGTCTCAACTAGAATTACGTCGCGCCCGGACGCATCAAGCACCGTCGCTACATCCGCCGTCGTGCGCGCCAGCCCGCCCAGAGATCCGCGTGTGGCCATGCTGCGGATGTAAATCCCCGCATCCGAAAAATGCTCTTGCATCCGAATGCGGTCACCCAGAATCGCTCCGCCCGTGAACGGACTCGTCGGATCAACCGCAATGATTCCCACGGTACGGCGAACTTCGGATGAGGGTTCCCCAACCTTGTCTCCGCGCTCTTTGGGAAGAAAGGGTGGGGAATTTGACCTTCTATACCAGCGCGCCAACTGATCGACCAACGTGCTCTTTCCCGCTCCGGGCGCGCCCGTCACCCCAATCACTCGCGCCTGCCCGCTGTATGGAAACAACCCTTTCAGCAGATCCGACCAACCCGGCGTCCGATTCTCCACGGCAGAAATCGCCCGCGCCACCGCCCGCGCGTCGCCCGCACGCAGCGCATCAACCCAGTTCCGAATGTCGGAATTGGTCGCAGCCTTCAAGCGACCAGTGTAAAGCAGGTGGGAACGAACGGAAAGGAAACCTAGGGATGGACTCGCGGCGGTTTCAGGAGCATTATTCCAGCGGCATTATTCATGTGGACGACTGGGTTGCGGGGCGACCTGCAGCAGTGGGGTTCGCGACCAGTGAATAGTTCCGGTCCGCATGCCAGTTGCCACCCGGCTCTCCTACGGTGCGTGGATATGTTTCGCCTCTTTCGTTCGAAATCATCCGGTGGACTTCGGCGGCGCCATTTTTCCCTGGGCGTGAGTTGGCCTCATTCCGTCGCTTTCCACTTTCTGTTCTGTGCCGGGTTGGTGTTCGGGCAGGCGGCCGCCCCCGCCGCTCCGGATTCCCCGTCACCAACCGTTCGCATCGATCTGTCGACGCTCGGTTATCACGCGCCCTCGCGCACGGATCGTCTCAGCGAAGACGAGTCCAGCGTGTCGTTGGACTTCGTCGATCAAAACCATGTGCTGCTCACCTTCGATCCCAAGAAATTGTTTCGGCGGCTTCCCGGTTGCACGCCGGATCATCAGGACCGGCTGATGCACGCGGCTCTGCTCGAACTTCCCGGTGGAAAGGTGGTGAAGGAAGCCGATTGGTACCTTCATGATCGCCGGCGCTATCTGTGGCCGCTG
This sequence comes from Candidatus Sulfotelmatobacter sp., assembly GCA_030037515.1. Lineage (GTDB taxonomy): Bacteria > Acidobacteriota > Terriglobia > Terriglobales > Acidobacteriaceae > Sulfotelmatobacter. Next base: position 5,985 of record JASHRE010000851.1, on the reverse strand, counting down.
GCTCCAGGAACGGTTTTGCTGCGAAGACGAAATGATCTCTACACCGTCGATTCCGATCTTCACCAACATCTGTTGCTGAGCTCACCCAAAGACTTGCTGTGGGTCGCGGTTACGCCGGATGGTTCTCAGGTCATTGTGGAAACGGCAACCGACTCCGATCCCGTGAAAAGCGCACGCACCAAAACTGAATCTAAATTCATTGCGCGGTTTCTCGACGCAAAGACGCTTGCGCCGGGACGAACCCTCCCCTTGGATAAAGTGGTCGATCTGAACGGAACCAATGCCGGCTATGTCGATCTGGTCCACAACGGGGAAATCTGGCTGATCCGCTTCGGCCCGGATGCATCCGAGCGCCACAACATTGCGCGCGTCCGCTCGCGGACCGTCCCTGACGTGGTTTATGCAAGCGACCGTTCTTGGTTGATTGGACGATGTGCCACGGTCAATTGCGACTATGGTGTCACTTCATTTAGCGTGACGGGCCGTCGTTTGTGGCGGCAACACTGGAGCCGGTTGCGCTTTTTTCCCGCTGTCGCTCGCGATCAGGATGGAGGACGCTTCGGCGTGAGTACCTTGCAGTTTCAGCCGGTGGAGAACACCGTCGCCAAACCGGGCAGCCCTGCTTACGACCCGGACGACGCCTTTCAGCTCGATCCTTCTCAACGCGACGTCCTTCAGCAAGACATTCAAGTCTTCGAGACGGCCAGCGGCAACCCCATCTTGTCACTCACCGTGATGCCCGCGGTCCAAAGTGGACGGAATTTCTCGCTCTCTGCCGACGGACGCAGACTCGCTGTGCTCGAAGGCGACAATCTGGAACTGTTCGACCTTCCGCCGCTCTCGGCTGAGGAACAGGTCAAATTCGCAGAGCTCAAGAGGGGGGCGCCGGATTTGTTCGCCGTGGCTGCGCCCGCGGACTCCGCTCCCCCATTGAATGCGGCGATCCCGCCGGTCAGTGACGGGAAGACCGAAAATACCCGGACGGACGCTGGGCCGAACGCGGCGTCCATCGATTCTGCTTACAGCGATGCCCCCAATTATCAGATTTCGTCGTCGGAACAAAATTCTCCTCCGCCCGTTTTGACGGAGCAGGAACTCGAGGCCAAGGCCGGTCCCATCCCAACCTTCAAGGTCCGGACCCGAACTGTGGTCGTCGACGTCGTGGTGACTGATGGCAGAGCACACCCGGTAAAAGGACTGAAGCCAGAAGATTTTCATCTGACCGAAGATGGCAAGGCGCAAGAGATGGGTTCGTTCCGCGAATTCAGCGATGACGAACCACCGGCACTGACCGTTCCACCTCCCGTCACGCAAAAGCCAGATCCCAATCTGTTTAGCAACAAGACAGCCGCGCCCGATCGCGGGTCCGTCACCATGGTTCTGTTCGACCTGCTCAATACTTTGCCCCAAGATCAGGCGTATGCGCGGCGGGAACTGATCAAGTTTCTGGAATCCAAGCCCAAGAACGTGCAATTTGCTCTTTGTACGCTGAGCGCCGGAGATTCTCGACTTCGATTGATCCAGGGATTTTCGCAAGATGAAACCGTGCTGGTTGCCGCGGCCAGGAGCCGAGGCAAGCAAGAAACGCCACAGCAGGTACGTTGGCAGTCATCCGCCGTTGCCACCGAAAACTCGGTGGGCATTGTCGGAGACCTCGCGAAAGGTGGCAGGACCAGCGGCTTTCAGAATCTGCTGGGAACGCTCCAGGGCATGCAAGCCGAGCAACGAGGCACCGACAGCGATGATCGCGTGGCTGCGACTGTTGATTCCCTCACGCAGCTCGCCCGGTATCTTTCCGACATTCCCGGACGCAAGAATGTAGTCTGGCTCTCCGGCTCGTTCCCCATTTTCATTGCCGCTCCTGACGGTCCCAACGATTCTGCGGCGGAAAATCGTAGTTACAGCGAGCCCGTCAAGCTGCTGAGCAACCTTCTCGCCGAAGCCCAAGTCGCCGTCTATCCCGTGGATGTCAGGGGACTGGTCGCCGGCGGTCTTAGCGCCGAAAGCACCGGTTCCGACCTCACCCCGCTTCCGGAGATGCCAAATTCTACTCCGCAGATCGTGCGAGCATTAGGCCCGGAGCGCCCCCGAGGCCTGGACGAACTGGATCAGCAAGCCAGCGAGCGCGAGACTCTCAATCGCGTGGCCATCGCCACCGGCGGCAAAGCGTTCTTCAATTCGAATGGCATCCGCGACGCCATCGCGACCGCAGTCGAACAAGGGTCGAACTATTACGCGCTTTCCTACACTTCCTCTAACAAGACCTACAACGGCGAATTTCGAAGAATCAAAGTTCTGTTAGCCGGGAAAGGATATTCGCTGCATTATCGGCAGGGATATTTTGCCGAAGACGCAAATTCACCCGCTCGGGACGAGGAACTCTCCCGCAGAATCCGGGTTGCGGCCATGCGGCACGGCTCCCCCCCGTCACGCCAGATTCTTTTTTCAGCAGGGGTTGCTCCGGTGGGGGCCAAGACGAAGATGGATCACGATTCGGTCGGCGAGGTTCTGCTGGCATCGACGAAAAAACCGATCTTGCCGCCCGTCGTCGAGGTGCAGCATTACAGCATTGATTATTCTTTGCAGGGATCGCAGTTGCAGTTTATTCCACAACAAAACACGATTTATCGGAACGTGCTCACTCTCATGGTTGCGTCTTTCGATGGCCAGGGCGCGATGCTTACCGGAACCTCCTACGTCGGCGTCAGTAATCTTGAGCCGTCGGTCTACAAAGACGTGATCGGCCGAGAATTCACGCTCCATCAAGAGGCCGACGTGCCAACCGAAGCGGCCTGGTTACGACTCGGCATTCAGGATCAGATGAGCGGTCGCCTCGGCACCATCGAAATTCCCTTGCCCGTTCCGCCGCTTCTCAATGCGCCGCGCCGGGGTCATCACGGGTTACCCGAGATTGAGCCCGACTGAAGCTTGCCCTCGCTGGTGCCCCGTCCTTGTCCCGTCAGGGCAGGGACTTTGATTGTCCACGCATCATCGATGCAGTAGAGCCAGGGGCGCGCACTTCACCCTCCGTATCCACCCGTGGCTCTGGTCTTCCCACGAAACATCCGATAAACAAACACGGAGTATATGATCGCGATCGCGATTCCCGGAATCCACCAGTACAACCCCAACCGCAGCGACTCTTCACTGGCCGCCGCATCGTAAATCGTCAGGCTGTTTTGTGGATTTCCGCTGGCCGGCAGCACCCTCGGATATAACGCAACCGCGGCGCCCACCACCATCGCCGCCAGAAATGCCCCCGAAGCGTAGAGCGCGGCCGCATCCCGATCCTTTGCCAGAAAATAAACGACGAGAATCAAAGCGCCGGCGACGGTAAGCGGAATAATGCACCACCCCGGATGAAGCGCGTAATTCGTCTTCAGCTCAGGCCGAAGCAACAGCGTTGCCGTGGTCTGCACCAGTGTCGAAACCACGACCGCCGACCACAAAAACATCGCCAGCCCGCGGGCACGATCTTGCAGCTTTCCTTCGGTTTTCAAGTTCAGGAACAAAGCCCCATGCATCGACAGCGCCAGCAGGGCCAGCCAGGCGCCTAGACACGTATACCAATCGAGGATTCCCGGGTTCGCTCCCACCTGGAAGTTGGACCACAGCGGTTGAAAGAAATAATGGTCGGAATTCAGCGGTACTCCGCGAACCACATTGGCGAATGCCGCACCGTAAAACATCGCCAGAAGCGCACTCGAAACAGAAAACACTCCATCGAAAAAGCTGGTCCAGACACTAGACTGCAAATGTGCGCGGAATTCGATGCTGACGCCACGACCCACCAGCAACCACAGCAGCACCATCAACGGCAAATAAAATCCGCTGAAGCTCGACGCGTACAGCAACGGGAATGCCAAAAACAGCGTTCCACCCGCCGCGATCAGCCAAACTTCATTGCCATCCCACAGGGGGCCGACCGACGCCAGAACGGCGCGCCGCTCCTCGTCGTTGCGCGCGACCAACACATGCAAAACGCCCGCCCCAATGTCGAATCCGTCCAGCACCACATAAGCGGTGATCATGAATGCGACGATGACGAACCATACGGTTGCCATTCAAGCCCTTTGCCCCGAGACGCTCACAGCACCCGAATGGCGGGCTTCGCCCCCAGGCCCTTCGCGAATCGTTTCCTGCAGCACAAACAGAAACAAGATCGACAGCAGTCCATACAGCCCCATAAAGCCGAGCAGCGTAAACCAGGTGTCACCGGTCGATACCGTTCGCGAGACCCCTTCTTCGGTCCGCATAAGCCCGTAGACGATCCACGGCTGCCGACCCGCTTCCGCCGTCACCCATCCCGCCATGTTCGCGATGTACGGCAAGGGCACGCATAACACCAGCGCCCATAGCGCCCAACCGTTGTCGAAAAGTTTCTGACGCCACAGCAGAAAAGCACACAGGAGCATCACGGCAGCGAAGATCGTGCCCAGTCCGACCATGATGTGGTAGGTAAAAAACAGGAGTGGAATGTTATCCGGCCATTGGTCCTGGGGATAGGCATCCAGTCCTCTCACCTCGGCGCTGAACGTCCCGTAAACCAGAAAACTCAGCAATCCCTTGAACGCCAGCGGATTCTCGATGGTTTGGTTCTCGGGGTTCGGTTGCCCGATCACCACCATCGCGGCGCCTTTTTCCGTGTGGAACAGCCCTTCCATCGCCGCTGCGGTCGTCGGCTGATGATGTGCCAAGTACCGGCCATGTTCATCCCCGGAGGGAAACACCTGGAACAGGCTGGCCACAACACCCGCCATCACGCCGACGCGCACGAAAATTCGTGCATGCTCTACAAACTTGTGGCTGAGAAGATAGAATGCGCCGAGCCCGGCCATCACGAACGACCCAGTGATCACCGCACCGCTCATCGTATGCATGTACTGCAGCCGTGCCCAGGGATTGAAAAGCACGCCCCAGAAACTTGTGGGCGCAAAGCTGCCATCAGCCAGGCGCGTGTACGACACAGGATGCTGCATCCAAGCGTCAGCCACGATGATGAAATAGCCCGAAAGCCACGAACCCACAAACACCGCAACCCCGGTCGCCCAATGTGCCCACTGGTTCAGGCGTTTCTCGCCAAAAAGAAATAATCCCAGGAAGGCCGACTCCAAAAAGAACGAGAACACGCCTTCCATACTGACCGGATGTCCGATGACTCCGCCCGTGGCCCTTGAGAATGCGGCCCAGTTGGTGCCAAACTGAAATTCCATGGGAATCCCCGTCACGACTCCCATCACGAAGTTGATGGCGAAGATGCGCGCCCAGAATTGCGCGGACTCATGGTAGAGTTCGTCGTCCCGCAGAACCGCGCTGGTCTTGAGAATCACGATCAGCAGCGCCAGGCCAATGGTCAGCTGCGGGAAAATGTAATGGAACATGATGGTGAAAGCGAAGTGAATCCGTGACATCAGAATCTGATGTTCCATTGATTTCGCGCCAGGAAACTATCGCTATTAAAGCACAGGGTCACGCTTTTGAGCGGGGCTGAGATCCGGGAGAAGAGTGTGGGGTTTCTTACGCACGCGGCGGGCCATGTGCTGAAGCAGCGTTTCGCAGTCTGCCGATCGGCGTTCGGAAGTTCGTGGACCGAGGTTGAAGGTCCAAAGTCTGGGTTCAGGGTCTTGAGTCAGTCCCTGAGCAACTGTCTCGCGATCACCAGCCGCTGAATTTCGCTCGTGCCTTCGCCGATCGTGCACAGCTTCACATCACGATAAAACTTCTCTGCCGGATAATCTTTGATGAACCCATACCCGCCGTGAATCTGCACGCTTTCGTTGGCGCAGCGCACCGCGACCTCGCTGGCGTAAAGCTTCGCCATCGACGATTCCTGTGTCGTCTTCATGCCCGCGTCCTTCATCGATGCCGCGCGCATGGTCAGCAGCATGGCCGCGTCGATCTCGGTCGCCATGTCCGCCAGCTTCCACTGGATCGCCTGAAAATCGCTGATCGCTTTCCCGAATTGCCGCCGCTGTTTGGAATATT
>JASHRE010000088.1 GCA_030037515.1 Candidatus Sulfotelmatobacter sp. | reverse complement strand
GGATTTTCTGAATTCCACATTGCTGGCCTCGGGAGGGGCGCTGCTCTCGCCGATCGCACCGGCGGATTTGTTGCCAGCGCGCGGATCAAAATACCCACTTGGCGCAACACCGGCAAGAAGTGGGGTGCCCGCAACCGACGACGATTGGACGGGCTACGGCGGGGTGGGCGATTACGCGAACGCGAATGGCAATACGACCGAGGTCCTCGAGTCCGGACACCAGATTCGCGATGGGGTGTTCAACAACCTTCCCGCGGATGTGATCGAAACCAAAGAGACGTATGACTGCGTGATGGTTGGCGGCGGAATCAGCGGATTGGCGGCGGCGCTGATTTTTCGGCAGCTAGCGGCTGGCAAAACGTGTCTGGTGATCGACGATCATCCGATCTTTGGCGGGGAGGCCAAACGCAACGAGTTTCTGGTGGACGGACATCGATTGATGGCGCACCAGGGTTCGGCGTTGTTTCCGATTCCCTATCCGTACAGCCTGATCGCAAGGTTTTACGATTCGATCGGACTGACAGCGCCGCGGCTCGAATATCAGAAATGGAAGGGACCGGATCCGGAAATTCCTCTCGCGCGAACGCCATATTTGGGAGTTGCTCCGTACGGATTTTATTTCGGAGCGAGGTTCGGCGCCGCGCAGGGAGTGTGGCTCACCGATCCGTGGGGTAAAAAACTGGAAGGCGCTCCGCTCGACGCGCGAACGCGGGAGGAGTTGCTGAAGTATCACAATTCCGGCGACGACGGTTTCATCGCGCCGAAATATTTCGGCGACGCCATCTCGCGCTATCTGGACGGAATCACCCTGGAGGATCATTTGATGCAGCGGTACGGCATCCGGCGCGAGACGCTGCGAACGTTTCCATTTGACGAGGGCGGGGCGTATGGGCTGGGTGCGGATGCGCTCTCCGGATATACGGCCTATGCCGCCGACAATGTTCTGCGCGCTCTCGACATCAGCGACGAAACCGGGGTGCAGATGTTTCCCGACGGGAACAGCGGAATCGCGCGGCTGATTGTGAAGACGCTGATTCCGGAGGCAATTGGAGGGGAGCGTTCACTCAATGAGATCTGTCGAAACAACCTGAATTTTGCCGCGCTGGACCGCGCCGCGATGCCGACGCGCATCCGTCTGAACTCGACGGCGGTGTGGGTGAAGCATGACGGCGATCCGGCGAAATCGAATTTGGTGACGATCGTCTACACCCACGGCGGCGAAGTTTATAGCGTGAAAGCGCGATCGGTCGTGATGGCTGGGGGAAGCTGGACGACGAAAAACATTGTGCGCGATCTTCCTCCCGAACACCGGGCGGCTTATGCCCAGTTCTATCGATCGCCGTGCGTGATGGCGAATGTGGCCGTTCGAAATTGGCGATTCCTTTACAAAATGGGCATTTCGGGATGCCAGTGGTTCGAAGGGCTAGGCAACTACACGCAGGTGCACAAGCTGGCGCTATGCGGCGTCGATGAGCCGACGATCGGGCCGGATTCTCCGGTCGTGCTGACCGTCAAGGTTCTGTTCTCGCACCCGGGTCACACCACGGAGGAACAGGGACACATGGGACGCGCGGAATTGATTTCGACTCCGTTCCGCGAGTATGAGCGGCAGATCCGCCAGCTATTCAGCGAGATGTTTGGGCACTCAGGATTCGAGGCGTCGCGCGACATTGCCGGGATGATTGTGAATCGCTGGGGCCACGCGTATTTGAGTCCCGGGCCGGGATTTTTCTTTGGAAATGGCGGCCAGCCTGCTCCCAGCGACGTGTTGCGGGCTGGCCCGTTTGGGCGAATCGCGTTCGCGAACACGGATTTGTCGGGAGTGGCGGACCATCGGTCGTCGATTATTGAGGCGAATCGGGCGGTGGGACAGTTGCTGGATCAGGTGGTGGAGTGAAGGGGGGGTCCAGATAATGGAGATATCGCGACGGCCTGTGGCAGCGCCATGGAGTGGGGTGCCGTAGCCTTTCTTTCGCCGCTTTCAGGGCCTGCCTCGGTTTCGCGGCTTCCATTCCGTTGGCTGCTAGGTCGCGCAAAGATATCGAGGCAGGGGCACCCAAGCTCAAAACAGGGAGCTTCGAGAAAGGGCCACGGGCTAGTCTTTGTTCTCTTCGTCGATTTTGATGCGGAGGGATTTCAGGAACTTGAGATCCTGGTCGCTGACCTTGAATTCGGGGTTCGTGGACAACGTGGTGATCATGGAGGTCTTATCGGAAGACTTTTCGCCTTGCTTGCTCACGCCGATTGTGGCTTCGAGAACAAGGAAAATGTCATATCCGCCGTCTTTGATGCGGGCGACGACTTCGGAAATCTGTTCGGAATCGGAAAGCGATTCGTTGATGGCGTCGCCGAGTTCTTTCATCAACTGCTTCAGTTGCGGATCCACAATTATCTCCCTGACCGCTTAGATGCCATGGCGGCAGTAACGGTTCGCCCGCCATGGCGGTTCGGTCATTGTAGCGCCGCAGCCTGCTAAAATCGAGGGCGTGAGCAAAGTATCGACCTGGCAAAAAATCGGCGTGGTGGCGCGAGTTGCCGGCAAACAGGCCGGACGAAATCGCACCTTCAACGCCGCCAGACGGGCGATTGGCACCACGCTCGGAGCGTTTGGGCGCGTCGCGCGCCAGCTTTGGCTCGAGGTGATGGGAACGGTGTTTCTAGCCATGGCGGGCTTTGGCGCGTTCGGTTTTTTTCGTGAATACGCGAAATTTCATGCCAGACAGGCAAGCGCTGGGCATGTTGTGGCCGCGGTGGCATTCACGCTGACGTTTGGATGGTTTGGGGTCAGTTCGTTCTGGAGAGTGCGGCGAAAGCAGTAGCCCGTCCCCAGTTGCCAGTCGTAAGTCAAATCGGCGGCCCCGCCGCACAAACCGCGACAGGAAGGGGGCAGCCTCACGATTAATGAAGGCACCCGCAGCGCGAATCTTCATGATGAAGTCCAAGCCGACAACTGGTTCGGAAGCGGCGCTCGAGATTGAAACGTCGTCGCACATTCCGGTTCATCCGCTGTACACGCCGGCAGATCTGAAGGGTTTCGATTACGAGGATGAAATCGGGTATCCCGGCGAATATCCGTTTACGCGCGGAGTTCAGGCCACGATGTACCGCGGGCGGCTGTGGACAATGCGGCAGTATGCCGGCATGGGCGACGCGGAGGAATCGAATAAACGGTACAAGTATCTGCTGGCCAATGGAACGACGGGGCTGTCGGTCGCGTTCGATCTGCCGACACAGATCGGCATGGATTCGGATCACGCGCTGGCCGCGGGAGAAGTCGGCAAAGTTGGTGTCGCGATCGACTCGGTCGAAGACATGCAGCGGTTGTTCGATGGCATCGATCTGACGAAAATTTCTACATCGATGACCATCAATGCGACGGCGTCGATTCTGCTGGCGCTGTATGTGGCCGTGGCGCGACGGCAGGGAGCGGACACTCACAAGCTCTCGGGCACGGTGCAAAATGACGTGCTGAAGGAGTACATCGCGCGCGGGACATATATTTATCCGCCGCTTCAGGC
>JASHRE010000850.1 GCA_030037515.1 Candidatus Sulfotelmatobacter sp. | reverse complement strand
CTGACTCTGGATCAGCATATCGGGGTTCGAATCCCTGGGGGGCAGCCAAATCTTTTCAATCACTTACGGTCCTCAGAGGCTTTCAAAACGCCACCTGGTAACATCCACCTGGTAACATTTGCTTCGCGTACACGCCGGACAACGTGGGAATGTCGGTGCAGAGCCCGCAACCCGCGAGACGGAAAACGCTCGGTGATTCTTTTCCAGGCTGGAGAGTTTTTCCAGAATCGCCAGCCAGCGATTCTGGACGAGTGGAATGCGAATCATGCCGTTTGACGGATGGGCTGATCTGTAAGAAACAGATCACGTGAAGCAGCAAAAGCGACCGAGCCTTCCACGCGGATTGCGCTGGCATTCCGAGTCTCAATTCATCTGGTTTACCTGGCGCGATGCCGAGGGACGACAGCACCAAAAGTCCACGGAGACGAACGACCCTGCCAAAGCCCTGATCTTCAAGATGCAATTTCTTCAAGAACAGGAGACGCGAACAACAAAATATGTCGAATCTCCCGACCTGACGAATGAGCCGCTTGATAGGGTGGCACAGCTCTATTTCGACTGGAAGCTCGCCAATAACTCATCCGACACGGGTTCAAGAGAGCGCCGGATGTTCAAGAACGTGCTTAGGTTCTTTGGCCCCAAGACCGCTGTAAAGTCCATCCGACTGCCGCAGATTCGTGAGTATCAGAAGGACCGCCGCAAGCAGATCAGCCCCACCATGAAACAGCTGGTGACCGCCCGAAGCGTGAACTATGAGATGCAACTGCTCAAGGGCGTAATGACCTATGCCGACTGTTGGTCCGACACTCTTGCGGCACGATACCAGCCCCTTCGTGAAGTGAAGAGTCGCGCGGGCAAGACCGCCAGCTCAGATCAAATGATTCAGATTATCAATGCTGCGATGAAAAATGAGTACTGGCAGCTCGCGATGTGGTGCGCTGCTGTGGCCGTCGGAACCGGTTGCCGCAGCGGAGAAATACGGAAGTTGCAGTTGAAGGACATTTGCCTTTCGGAAGGTAAGATACGGGTCGTAAGGGAGATAGCGAAGTCGCGAAAGGAGCGTCAACCCCGTCTGATGGCGCTAGCCGAGTGGGGGCTGGATCAGCTCTTGCTTCGAGCACAGGCTCTGGGAGCATCGGCGCCGGAGCATTTCTTGTTGCCGCTCAATGTCTCGAAGTCGCGGCATCTCGCAAAAAGCACAGACGCGAAGTGGGACGCCTCGAAGCCGATGACAAGCTGGGTCAAGTCATGGAGGAAGCTCACGAATTCGTGTGGCATGAAGGGGTTCCGTTTTCATGATCTGCGGCATACCTTCAGAACTCAGGGAGCCGAAGCCGGGGTGCCGCTAGAGGTGATGATGGCGCAGTTGGGGCACATGGATCGTCAGACCTCACTGGACTATGTACACATTCAACAGCGAGCCTTGGAGCGGGCGAAACAGTTGATCGAAGCCGAGCAGGCAGAGATTCTTGCATCGGCCCGAGTCCCAAAACAAAGGCAGTCTCTCGGCCAAGCCGCCAAAAAGCACGCAAGGTCGCGTCGGGATCACCTTTCGATCAGTGCTTTACCGCCTAGCACAGATTCGACGAACAAGACCCAAACTGCTGTACAGAGGGCTAAAGCTGGTGATGGAACACCTCTCCAGGGTAACGCCCAGCCGGCTGACCGCAATACAACTCGTCTCGTGACCGCGGTACCACCCGCGTTTGACTGACTGCCGGATTTGATCTAAGGAACGATCGACTCATGGTGAGTCTGGAGTTAAAGATGAGACCCTCAAATGGAGCAGTCAGGACAAGTCAACCAATTCCGCCGGGGCCCGAGCTGGAGGCCCGATTCCTAGAACCCGAACAGCTAAACAAGGGATTTGAGCCGCGATCGGTGCGTATTGCGCCGGCTTGGAATGGACACGAACCGGTGTCTCTGCGCTTGTATACAGAGGAACAGGTCTCTGAGATGTTGCAAGTGTCGCTCTCTCAACTGCGTAAATGGCGCATGAAATGTAACCAGGGAAAGCAGCTAGGACCGCCTTTCAAGAAGATAGGCCGGTTGGTGCGTTATCCCGAACGGAGCCTGCAAACCTACGTCAATGGCTAAGTCAGGAATGCGCCTCTTGCGTTTCGTCCACCACCCAACATGTTCTCAGTTGAAAGATTTGTGTGGGTGATTACTCCTTGCTTTGCGGTGACCAAACCGGACGAGTGAAACGGCGTCCGGTCGCGCTATACCCTCGGCCGTGGGGGCAGCCCTTTAGCGATAGAGAGATTTGGGCATGAGAATCCGATCAAGAACAATCGATAGTTCGTCCCGATTCACGAATTCGGAACACTACGATAAACAGCGAAGGTGGATGCGAGATGAAGGTGAAAAACCAACGTACTGGCGAGGAACTTTGGTTCCTCGCTGCGAACCATCTTAGTTCTAAGAGTTATGTCGAATCGCCAGAAAAGACCCTGATCGTTTCACCTGACAACGCCTCGCGCCGCGAATTGAACCTTGCAGTGCGGCAGGAATTGAAAGGCAACGGAACTCTTGCGCCGGAAGACCATACCTTCCGAATTCTCGTTCAGCGCCAGGATATGACCGGCGCTGAACGTTCCTGGGCGAGTCACTACGAAATCGATGACGTGGTGCGCTACGCTCGCGGTAGCAAAGCCATCGGCATCGAAGCGGCCAGTTACGCCTCGGTCGTAACGATCAACCCGACTGCAAACCAATTGACCGTCGAGAAGGTGAACGGTGAACTCGCCACCTACGATTCCCGCCGTCTCACCGGGGTCAGCGTCTATCAGGAGATGGACCGCCAGTTTTCCGTCGGCGACCGCATCCAATTCACTGCCCCTGATAAGTCCCTTGAAGTCGCCAACCGCGACCTTGCCCTCATCGAATCAATCTCGCCGGACGGCCGCATCTCCGCCCGCCTCGACAACAACCGCAACATCGAGTTCAACCCGACTGACCATCGTCACTTTGACCACGGCTACGCCGTCACCAGCCACAGCGCCCAGGGCCTCACCGCAGAACGCGTCCTCATTCACGCCGACACGAGCGTTCACCCTGACCTACTCAACTCTCGCTTCGCCTACGTCTCCATCTCCCGCGCAAGTCGCGAGGCGACGTTTTTCACGGATAACTTGGCAAAACTTAGCCCTGCACTCGCCGCCGATGTCTCCAAGACTTCAGCTTTGGAGATCGGGCAGACTCCTGCAGTCAAGCAGGACATCGGGATTGCGTTTTGAAACGGGCCTAGCACTGGCATGAGAAAACCGCGATGAGAAAAATGGCAGCGATTGTGCAGGCCTACGACAACATTCACGCAGGAATTGTTGAGCAGGCCTCGTAAACATTGAATGTTGAACGAACGATCAGCGCAACGCGCTGACGGCCGATCAGCCATCTCTAGCGTGAAGTACAGCCCTGTTTTGCCGGATTCTGTCAAAAGGCGGCCCTGCTACTCGCTCCTGAGGAACCCATATCGTCGGCAAGCCATCAATAGTGTCAGATTGATTGACAGCCCGGATCTTGACAACGAAACCTAGCCGCAGTTATGACACGCCACCTGTAGCCAGACTTCAACTTCAAACCGGATTCTCGGCAGGGTTTCCCGACCGCGTTAAGTTGTCAAACATGATGTTGCCGACAACAGGACTTTGAAGCTGTGACCGCCTGATCCGGAAACAAATGGAGGTCGAAATATACGGAGGGCCTCGTTTAGAGCCTCTAGAGAGACTGCCACTCCTTTTCCGGCCACGATCCTAATTGCACCAATAGTCGTCTCTATCATGAGGTGGGCTCTTCCGTCTTTACACGACAGATCTGCCGGATCTGCGGTACATGAACGGATGCAAAATACGCGGCTTCCAAAAAAGATTTTACTGGCGTCCTGGGTCAGAAGACTGAAGGTTCTTTAGGTCTCCGGCCGCTTTTAGAGCAATCAGCCCGAAGCCATGGTTGAGCGCTTCTTTTTGCACGGCTTCCAAATGACTGCGGGCATTTGCCCCATCGCCGAAGGTTAGTTCAATCTCGGCGAGGGCTAGCTGCGGCTCTAACTCATAAGGGACGAACCCAAGATGGTTCGCTTTCGTAACAATTTGCTGCAGAGCTCTAGCCGCATCCTCCCGTGACATGCTGCCGGAAGCGGCTGCCACACGTGCGGCGGCAATAGCGACCGTCATTTCGGCCTCGCGGTCGCTACACTTGGACAAGTAACTTACGCTTTTCTCAATCGCCCGCCCAGCTTCAACGAGACCGCCTTCGCGCAATAGCGCTTGAGACAAAACCGCATAAGCAAGGGCGGCATCCCGCGCGGCCTTCTCTCTCGTGAACTCATCCGCAGCGGCAATCGATGTGGATTGGGCCGCCTGCAAATTATTGCCATCCAGCAGAAGTTCGGCCATCATCAAACGGGCTCGCGCCGCGCTCTGTTTGTCCCCGATTGCCTCAAAGGTGGATACTGCTTGAGACTCGGTCGTGCTGGCCTCAGACGTTTTTCCTTGCAATCGCAAAGCACGCCCCACGTTGAACAATGCAATCGCGGATTTGTCGCGGTCTCCCACATGGTTACAAATCTTCGCGCCTGCCCGCGACACCTGGATTGCGACCGCAGCATCGCCTAAAGCCAGCAGAACGGAACCCAAGGCTCCTTTGGTCAGGCAGACGCCGTTCTGATGGCCCAAATCCCGGTAGATCGCCATGGCGTCCTCGTAGTGCTTTCGCGATTGTTGCAGTTCGCCGAGCGAAAACAACACATCGCCGAGATTATCGAGTTCTGCGGCCATACCCATCTGGTTTCCGAGCGCGCGAAAAATGGCGAGAGCTTCTTCATAGTTGCGTTTGGCACCAACCGCGTCGCCTTGATTTTCCATGAGAATGCCGCCGACATTGATGCTGACAGCCCGCCCACGTTTATCACCGGATCTGGCGAAGATATGTTCCGCCTCATTGGCAGCAGCGGCAGCGTCCTCCGGACGCCCGAGGTTTGTGAATGCCCAGGCCTGATCCATACGCGCCTGAGCCAGTAGCAGCAAAGCCCCCAAATTCCGCGCTTTCTCGACCGCTCTGCTGCTGTGCAGCAGATCGGCTCTAAAATCCCCCAGTGATTCCGCCGTGCGCGCCTCCGCCATGTCGATCCGCGCATCGTCGCCCAGCGGAGCAGGCAGCTTACGCAACATCAGTAAGGTCAGTTGCGCGTCTTTGCTGTCTCCGCCGCTCACTTGCGCGTCCGCGAGAGACAGACCATAATCGAGGTTGTCGGGGAAGAACTCCACCAGAGCGCGGTACTTTTCGATTGCGTCTCCCCACTGCTTCGAAGCCTCATGAAAGCGCGCGGCTACGAGCAGACGTTGTGCGCGAGGCAGGGCGGACGAGAGTTCGAATGCGTGTTTGGCTTCTGCTCTCGACAGTTCGTCGTAGCCCAATGTCGCCCAGGCCGTCGCCAGTGCAGAATGCGATAAGGCATATGCGGGATCAAGCGTGATGGCCTTTTCCAGCAGGTCGCGTGCCCCGAGCGCATCCAACATCCGCAACCGCTCCAATCCCTCGGAATAAAAACGCGCAGCCTCCTGGTTCCGGGGCAGGACAATAGCAATCTCTGCCGCCTCGGAACTGCTGACGGGATGCACGCCAAGACTGGAGCGTAACTGCTCTCCCGCTTGCGAAACCAGATCCAGGAGATGTTCCTCAGTGCCCGATTGGGAGGTAGCATCGACAATCGCACCGCCCCGGGCATCCAGCAGCCGCAAGTCCAGCCGGACTTGAGGAGCGGAACTCCCAGCCAGCACCGCATACGATCCCACCAGGACCATGTCAGTCGATAGATTGTTTGCCACTCGGGTCAGATTGTCTGCACTGAGACTGCTAACGTCTCCCAGGGAGAGTTCAAGCTTCATTCGCGCGACGTTTTCCGGCGCGATCAAGCGCAACTGGCCTCCGGCCGCAAGTTGGGTGGTCAGCCAATCTGCGAGAGCTGTCGAAATCCACTCCTTATCGGGTTGGTTCGACAAGTTCTTGAATCCAACCACGGCCACCGAACGCTTGGCACGGTTGGCTTTTGAAGGTGAAGCATTGGAGTGCACGCTCGCACTTTCAGTACCGGAACGCATATAAAAGACTGCCGCGCTGCAGAACAGCACTAGAACCGCTACAAGAAAATACGTGGTGCTTGGCCGCAGAATCATGGGGCTGTGCGCGAAATCCAACCCGGGCTTCAGATTCACGGGTCGGCTCGGGTTCTCGCCACTCGCCTGCGCATTCGCGATGCTCCCTGGCTGGACTCTCGGCGAATCCGTCGACGGTGGATGAGGAATAACGGGGGCTATGAAGCGGTAGCCGCGGCGTGGCAACGTTTCTACGAATCGCGGCGACTCTGCTGAATCACACAACGCCGCCCGCAGTTTGTTCACAGCTCGGTTCAGGCCGCGGTCAAAGTCGACGAAGGTGTGATCTGGCCAGAGGGTCGCGCGTAGTTGGTCTCGGGTGAGGACCTTACCAGGATGTTCTAGCAAGAGAACGAGCAGGTGGAAGGGCTGATCCTGAAGCTTAATGCGCAGGCCGCACTTGCGTAGCTCCCCAGCGCTGAGATCAACCTCGAACGTGCCGAACCGGAAACTCGAAGGAGGAGGTTCTGCCCGGGACATTTAGACCGACTCCCACAAGCGGAACCGAAGATAGCATGTACCCTTGCCGACTATCAAGACTGACTTGCACATTTTTGTCCTGTTTCTTGCGAATGGTATTCCCCCTACTCGTTGCCAAAACGTCGGCTGCATGCGGGAGAGTATTACAGGCAAGCTCCTTGTCCTCATCGAGATAAGCGGGAACAAAAAGAGGATGCGAGGGTGGCTTGACCATGGGCTAATCGAAAGGCATTAATGCGGGTTTAGGTATCGGAGGGGTCTCATGCGCGGACAACGAGTGGAGAGGATTCTTGCTCTAGTCGCGGGCGCGGCTTTCGTCTTGGCATCGTCCGTTGTGAGCTTGGCGCAGTACCACGTCAATGGCACCATCACCGGAACCATAACGGATCCCTCCGGAGCTGTGGTCCCGGGAGTGAAGGTCTCGATCACTAACATCGCAACCGCCACGACCCAATCCACGGAAACCAACAGCGCTGGCATCTATTTTTTCTCCGATATGCCGCCGACGACCTATACCGTGACTGCGACAAAGGAAGGCTTTAACACTTGCCAGGGCACCGGCGTGGTTCTGGAGCCGGCCTCGACTCGAACGTTCTCTTGCGCGCTGCAAGTTGGTCAAACCACTGAAACTGTTTCCGTTTCAGCAGGTGCCTTGCAGGTTCAGACCGACACCTCCCAGTTGAGTGAAGTGATCAGTTCGACGCAGATTGAACAGCTTCCCGACAACGGCAGGAACTTTGCCAACTTTCTTGCGCTTGAGCCCGGCGTGGCAGGAATTACCTTTGATAGCTTCAATTCCATGAACATCTTTGCCACGCAAGGTGTGGCCGTCAACGGGTTGCGCGACAGCGACAACAACATATTGATCGAGGGAGTTTCCTCGCAGCGTACCCGCGACAATGCCGCGACGACGGCGGCCCCGGCTGTCGATGCGATCGGCGAAATCAACATCGTTTCAACCGGCTACATGCCCGAATATTCCCGTGGCGCTGGCGCCCAAATTGTCGTTCAGTTGAAGTCAGGCAGCGACCAATACCACGGTAGTCTTTACGAATACAACCAAAATACGGTCTACGACTCGGCTACGAATTGGGCAGTTGGAACTCAAGGCACCCCCCGCGGAACAATCAACTGGAACAATTTTGGCGGAACGTTTGGAGGGCCGGTTCCCGGAACGCGCAAAAAGCTGTTTTTCTTTTATTCTGAAGACGTCACGCGTGAGCCCGGAGCAAGCCCGAATAACGTGATTGTTCCATCTGCTCTCGCTCATCAGGGAAACTTTTCAGAGTATTGCGCGGCCAATATTGCCTGCCCGACCGTACCGGCATTTTTGAATCTGCAGACCGATCCGAATACCGGGCAGACACTTCACACGGGCCAGCCTTTTCCAAACAACACGATTGCCACCGCGTTTTGGAGCCCGAACGGTGCGGCTCTTATGGATATTTACCCGATGCCAAACTTGCCGAGCGGCACCGTCGCCAACGGCCAGAACAACTTCTATTACTCCTCACAGAATCCGAGCAACAACCATACAGAGAGCTTGAAAGTCGACTACATCATTGATCCGTGGAAATCCCATCTGGCGGTCTCACTCCGCCATTACCGGACGAATTCCGTTGGGGATGATTTCGGCAACAGTCCGCAGCTGTTGGATTGGACGATTCAGGAGCCGGAGCGCGGCGCGACGATCGACTTAGCCACAACGTTCAGCCCAACGCTGGTGAATGATCTGACGATCGGCTCCACCGAAGACATCGTGCACGTTATGTTGTCCCCTGGGCCGCTGGGCGATGGTCTGAATAGGACATCTGTCGGCGTTACCTC
>JASHRE010000849.1 GCA_030037515.1 Candidatus Sulfotelmatobacter sp. | reverse complement strand
GCTTGCAAGATCTTCGCCAATTCCCCGCTCGTATGTCCCTCGGCGTTCAGCACCACCGCGCGCAGCCGCTTGGCTACGCGGTAGGCTCCATCCCTCTCCGCTTCCTTGCTCAGCAGGACCAGGCGTTGACGTGTGCTCGGATGCAACTGCAACAGGCGTGCCAGCATAGATCCTCTGCTGACCAGTATGCCACAGTTATCCCTTTAATTATGCGCGTATGTATAGTCGTTCCCGTAGATTCTCCAGGAAGCGATCCGCGTCCGTCCGATACTGAAATCCCAGGATGATGTCGTCCGCGTAGCGGACGACCACCACCTCGCCTTGCGCCCACTTCTGACGCCAGACGCTCACCCAGAGATCGAAAGCGTAGTGCAGGTACACGTTGCGAGCAGCGGTGAAGCCACCGAGCCCTGAGGCGTACCTGACTGCGGTTGCGACCATTTGCCTTCTTCCATCACTCCGGCCTTTAACCATTTCCGTATCAGCCGTAGGATGCGAGGATCGGCCACGCGATGCTCCACGAACTTCATCATCCAGCTTTTGTCGAGGTTATCGAAAAAGCCTTTGATGTCCGCGTCCAGAATGTAGTTCACCTTCTTCTTTAGGAGTGCATATGACAACGCATCCAGCGCGTCATGCTGGTTGCGCCCAGGGCGGAAGCCATACGAGAAGCCCAGAAAGTCTTCCTCGTAAATCTGGTTGAGGATGGTGACCACGGCTTGTTGGACTATCTTGTCCTCCAGAGCCGCAACTCCCAATGGACGTTGCCGCCCATCTTCTTTCTGTATGTACACTCTTCTCGAAGGCAGCGCTCGATACACTCCGCGATGAACTCGACTGTGGAGATCGACGAGTCGATTCTCCAAGCCGGTCTCATACTCCTGCCACGTTACCCCGTCCACTCCCGGCGCAGCTTTCCTCTTCAGCGAGTAAAAGCTCTCCCGGAGTAGATCGACGTCCAGGTGGTGGAGCAAGGCAGTGAACTTCATCTCCTTGTGTTCCCCTGCTGCTTTCCGCACGCCTGCCAATCCTTGGGACACGCCCTTCCCGCTCTGTGTCGGGCTCGTGTTAGATTGTCCGGCGTTCTCCTTGATCAGCGGCCTTCCCTCCCCACTCTCCGCCGACGGTCTCGTGTCTTTGTTCGAATGGTTCATAGGTACTATTCCGCTGTGTGACTCCTCGCAGACGTGCATGCGGGCCGTGTGGCCTAAGCCTTCACCCGCCGACCTGCTGCCTGGTTGGGCCGCAGATGTCCCCGAGGTCTCCCGGTTCTCGTGCATGAAGTTTCTAGGCGTGCCGTGGGGTCTTCGACTACGCCGGACTGTGCGGGAACTCGCGCTATCGCTCCCACCCATGTTGCCTTCCGCGCATGTTTACCGCGTCGGCGTCCGGGTTGTATATTTTCGCAGCTCAATAGCCCACCCCGCCCATCCTCTATCTACGCTTCGCTGCGTCCCTCGCGGTAGCAGCGCAAGACTCGAGGCCAAGTGGATCGCTACTCCTTTCTTGTAAGGCTCTCTCATCCTCTACATTCATGCCGGTTTATCCCGGCGCACAAACATCCCGATTGCACTCAACATGCCTCTTCTCAAGCTTTAAAATCACCCACGGCAATCACCCACGGTTCTTGCGTTTTCCTCGTACTTTCCAGTGCTTGGCAGTCCCACGGCAACCATTGAAGTTGTTGGAAACACCGGATGTGTGAGTTCTGAAAAGGCTGGCGGCGGCGGTTCAACACCGCCCCTGGCCACCATGTTTTCAATCACTTGCAAGCCTCGATGTCCTCCGTCGGGTCACAATAGGTCACAACTCAGTTGACCAGTTCGCGTTCGGCAGCGGCGCGGGTAGCACGGGCGTTAGCTATTCGCTCTGCTACCATCTTTGACGTCTGCTGAATCGCTCGCCGCAGTGAGTCCGGTACAAACTGGGCGTAAATGTCCAAGGTGGTCTGGATGCGCGAATGCCGCATCTGGCCTTGGACATCCTTCGGATTGGCGACGGCCTCGATCATCCAGGTTGCCCTCGATGTTCTCAGCGATCGCCAATTGACGAACCCAAACCCAAGCTGACGAGCTGTCGGCTTGATGTGTCGGGCGAGAATGTTGTTATCGCGCATCGGCGCTCCCTTACGCAGAGACTGAAATACCAGATCGTCTGGACCGTCCGATTTCACGATTTTGTATTTGCGCACTGAGTTGCCCGCCCTGCCTTCGACGGTGAGTAGTTTGAGCGCATGGATGCGTTCAACGACGCAACGATCCACACCAATCGTTGCATTCGATGCTTCGCTTTTGGGTTCTGACCAATCGCCGCGGCGATAGCGCTCGTCAATCGTGATTGAGTCATAACCGACATCCAGTGCCCGCACTTCCGAAATGCGAAGGAACTGTTGGTGCAACAACGAATATCAAGGTGAAGTTATGTGAAGTACAGAATGTTCTCCATCATGGAACGGAGGATCGACAGCGTTTGAGCCGGGAATTTTGATCGCCTGTAAGTAGTCTTCTTGCTGGTCTCCAGACCCCTCGACGTGTGCAGGGACGAACTGGGACAGCGCTGCGGAACAATCTTCACCAGATCGTAGGCAGCGCTTTCGACCGGCGAATCTCCCGGTCCGCAGTAAGCAGAGCGAGTCCCTCGACCAAAGCCGTAGCTGCGATGATACGGTCCGCAGGATCTCTAGGATAAGTCAGCGGAAGGGCAATGGCGCGCACACATGCCCGTCCGGTAATTGGCAACACGTTGAACCGGGCCTCAACCTCGCCCAAGAATGATTCTAGGCTGATACCGAGGTGGATACGTCCCTTGCTCGAGAGTGTGGACAACTCCAGCAAGGTAATGTCGGAAATGGCCAAGCCGTCGGCGTTCCGACGCGCATCATCGATTGCGGACCTGGCTCTCGTGGACAGTTTACCCGGGTCGAACGCCAGCCACACTACAACGTGGGTATCGACGAGTATCACTGGAGCTCGCCCCAGTCCTCCAGGGAAATCACTGGCGAAACAACATCGCCAGTAATGGAGCCTTTGCCTGCGAGAAAGCCGTAAATGTCGTCTGTGTCTTTGTCGGCAGGGACAAGCTTCGCGACCGGCTTACCGTGTTTTGTGATGACCACGGTCTCTCGTTTGGCTTGAACCTCGTCCATCACGGCCAGACAATGAACCTTGAACGAACCTGCGGGCATTGTTTTCATTGCATCAGCCTATACGACCATGATCATTATACCATAGTCATATCTAAAAGAAACTAAAATCAGCCGGAGATCGCGATCAACTTGGTTCCGATCAGCCCTACCGCACTCTGCTCACTGGACGGATCGCGGCGCGGTCGATTTCTGGCGAGCGATCCGGATCGGGATTTCCACATGCAGGTTCCCGTTCCTCAGGTCCACCGTCTCGGTAACGGGCTGGCTTTCGACGGTGCGGATTTCCAGAGGCACGCTGGCGGGATTCTTGGCCGACTCT
>JASHRE010000848.1 GCA_030037515.1 Candidatus Sulfotelmatobacter sp. | reverse complement strand
ATTCGCGGTCATTCCCTTGGCGTCGCCGCCGGCGTCCTTATGCACTTTTATCGGCAATTCCAGCGGAAATCTTTTTCCCGTCCGTGCTTCTTCGGCCACGGGGCCTCCTCTGTGCTGGTCTGATCTTGTGCTGTCTGTGGATGAGGCCAACATCGTCAAACCAAGCTCCTGGCGGGCCAAAGCCCGCAATTTTACTTACGGGCGGTTATATCACGGAACGTCGCTCCTTTAAAAGCCTGATAAACCGGTTAGTTAACGATAGAAAGGGTTCCCCCAGGCGGTGACACAAGGTTTTTGCCGCTCGATTCGCGGTGGACACGGGCACGGGAGGATCCGACTCTAGGCACAATCCGCCGCCGAAGGTTCTCCGAACGAGCGTATCAGGAAAGCTGCCATCAGGATGCAGGCCATGGCACCCCGGTAACCGAGTTTGAATTAGAACTTTGCATTCTGGCAGGGGTCCTCAATTTCTGTGCCAGGGCAGAGCGTGAGGGATATGGCTTCCTTTATAGTTCCGAGTCCGATATCACCACCCATCACATAACTTCCATTGCCGAATCTAGGCTCGAAAAGTGAGGCGCACCCGAAGACGTTTATGCCGGCGTCATAAAGGAAGCCATAACCGGCAGAAAACAGGTTTCGCAGTTGCCCGCATACGCGAACAGATCACAAATCTGTCTCCGCCCTGTGCCTGGAAAACCTGAGCTTGCTCGGCCTAGCGAAAACCAAGTTAGCCAAGCCTATGCTCGATGCCGCATTCAAGAGGTGATTCGGCAATGGAAGTACCGATCAATTGGAACGGAACCCAGGCTCTTCCAGCAGATCGTTTCTTTCCCTCGTCCGAACTCGGCTCTGCATGTGGCCATGGTGATCGAAGCAGGAATCCCCCTCTTCAGGCGGGGGGGACGGTCAGGGACCGGCTGAATCTCGCCATACTCCCCGGATTAGCCCAGCCGCTTCCTTTTCTGTCAGAATCCTGAAAGCACGTCTTGCGGAGAGAAATTTCATGTCATCCATCCATGTCCAGCCGATCAGGGTCCGCGAGCAGTCGCGGCGCTTGATCTTGCCCGCGCATATTGCGGCCTTGTCTCTGCTGTGCGTCGTCCCATCTCAGTCCCGAGCGGCGAATGGGGCAGCTGCAGGTCAGGCGCGGTCGACACCGGGAGAAAGCCAATCCACACCGAATGCCGCTCCGTCGAACGCCACGTCCGCCGCACAACGTCTGGCCGCGAGCCGGGAAACTCTGGTGCAGTTGAATGACGCACTCGAGAGCCTGGCGCTGAAGGTCTCGCCCGCGGTGGTGCAGATTCTGGTGACCGGGTACGGGCCGGCGCGAGAAGAAAATCGTTCGGAGACGGCGCTGATCGTGCGCCAGCATGCGGTCGGGTCGGGGGTGATTGTCGATCCGAACGGATACATCATGACCAACGCCCACGTGGTGGAAGGAGCGCAGAGGATCCAGGTCGCGCTGCCGATCCCGAGCGATTCCGGCGTGCAAGTGCCGATTGGGAAGCGGCGGATACTTGATGCCAAGCTGCTGGGCCAGCATAAAGAAACCGATCTGGCGCTGCTAAAGATCGATGAAACCGATTTGCCGACGCTGGCCCTGAACACGCAGCGACCGCGGGTCGGTCAACTTGTGTTTGCCATTGGAAGCCCGGAGGGGCTGCAGAATTCGCTGACCATGGGAGTGGTGAGCGCGGTGGCCAGGCAGGCGGATCCGAGCAAGGCGCTGACCTACATTCAAACCGACGCGCCCATCAATCCTGGCAACAGCGGAGGGCCGCTGGTCGATATGGACGGGACAGTGCTGGGCATCAACACGTTCATTCTGTCGGAGGGCGGAGGCAGTGAAGGCCTGGGATTCGCGATTCCGGCTCGGGTGGTGGATTTTGTGTACCACAGCCTGCGGCAGCACGGGCACGTACATCGCGTGGAGATTGGCGCGGCCACACAGGAAATTACCCCGACACTGGCTGATGCGCTGCATCTTCAGCGGCATTGGGGCGTGATCGTGGTGGACGTCACTCCGGATGGTCCAGCGGAAGCGGCGGGACTCAAGATTCAGGACATCATTCTTCAGGCCGACGACCGCCGGATCGAAACCTTGCCCTCGCTGTCGTCGGCGTTGTATCTGCACCGGCTCGACAAACCGGTGAAGCTAGAGATTTTGCGCGGCGACGAACGCAAAACGATTTATGTTCCGGCGATTGAACATCGCGATGCCATGGATCAGCTTCTCGACAACATCAATCCCGAAAACAGTCTGGTGCCCGCACTTGGCGTGCTGGCGATCGATCTCACCGATCAGTTGCGGCAGCAACTGGGCACGTTGCGAGTGGCGTCGGGCGTGATTGTGTTGGGGCGCGCAGCCGACCTGATTCTGCCGGATACCGGCCTGCAGGCGGGAGACATTATTCACACGTTGAATGGGGAGCTGGTCGATTCCGTCGATCACTTGCGATCGATGACCCAGGCCCTGAAGGTCGGTACGCCGGTTGCGTTGCAGATCGAACGCGATGGCGGATTGTTGTATGTGAGCTTTGAGGTGGAGTGAGGCATGGCGAGACGATTGAAGCTGGCACACGCGAGATCCCTCGGCCCCCTGGTAGACGCCGGTCTTCCGGAATAACCTCCAAAGACAAATTCTCTTCAATTTGAATTTGTGAGCTTTTTTAGAGCCGCCTGCAGGTCGACGGGTTTGAATCCGAACGGACCGGGCTTGCTTTTGTAGGCGACGCGGCCCGAGGAGTCGATCAGATAGAGACGATCGGGCCAAGCCGTATAAGCGGCTTCGGTGGAATTGCCGAATTCGTCGAGCACCGCGGGAATTTCGATGCCGAGTTTGCGCACGCAGGTTCCGGCAATCGTGCCGCGTTCCTCTTCGCTGCGCGGGCTGGCAAAGACGACGCCATCTTTGATATTGCTCTGCATCTGCCAGATGTCGCTCGGATGCGCCTCGGAGATGTAGACGACGAGAAAGCCGACCTTGTCCTGATATTGGTGGTAGAGGCGGTTGAGAGCGGGAACCTCCCGCCGGAAAGGTGGTCAGGTGTAGCTGCCGAACACGAGGACGACGGGTTTTTTCTGGGTCGTAAAAGACGAAAGCTGAACTTGACCGGTCTTATCGATCTTAGTGAGCGTGAAGTCAGGCGCGGCGTCGCCGATGTTGAGCCTGCCGCAGCGAGCCTGCGTCCACATGGTTTCGAAGGGGAAGACCATAAACGCCACAGGCCCGGGGATTCTCGCCATGGCATGGCCGAACTGCTCGGGAGGCTGGCGCATCACCTCGTAGATCGTCGCGCAGCCGATCAGCCAGAGCGAAACGAGCACCGACAGGGTGGTGACAGTCCACTTCCTGGCAGACTGATAGCGCGTGTTCATGCCTTGGATCGAACCCCCGGGACGAGCGATTATATGCGGGCGCGAATGGGAGGCAATAATCGGAAAATAGTAGCCGGGATTGCGAATGAGGTTGCTGTTTGGATCGCACTTGCGCAAGCGCCCTGCTCCGCTAAGGGACAGTGCAAAATCCAGGATGCTCAAGGGCAAGTCGGTGGTAGGTCCGGAATTCTTCGAACCGCTCCCGGCCTAAGAACTCGATCGCTCGCAATGATCACCATGCGGTTCGTCCTCGACACACATACGCTCCTTGTGGGCATTCGATGCCGCGCCGGGCTGGAGTGCACGCGCGCGGAGGCTGATTGAAGCTGGCAAGAATGAGCGTCTGGTCAGCGCAGCTTCGGTATGGGAAATCGCGGCCAGGGTTGGCTTGGGCGAATTGCCGACTGGCGAGGAATTTGTTTCTGATCTTGGCTCTTATCTCTCGCAACTCGGATGCGATGGCTTGCCCGTCTCACCCGATCACGCGGTTCGGGCGGGCGACCGAAGGGTGAACATCGCGATCCGTCCGATCGCATTTTGATCGCGCAGGCGGAGAATCTGCCGACCATCAGCAGTGATCGCGTGTTTAATCGGTATGGAGTCGCACGCATCTGGTCAATGCGGACGCCGCTGACAACGTTAAAATCCCCGCTGTCCCGGTCTGGCAAAAAGGGCCGGAGACAAGGGAAGAAAAATGCGCCATTAGAACGCACCGCCGCCCCCGCCGCCGAAGCCGCCGCCGGAAAATCCGCCACCCCCGCCGAAGCCGCCGCCACTCCATCCAGAGCCGGTCGAGCTGGCGCGCGGGGCGGAGACGAAAACCTGGTGCATATCGGTGGCCATGCCGTGCATGGAACTGGAAAACAGAATGGGGTTGAACCCCATGCCCGGATAATAGCCACCCGGTCCGATGTACCAGGTGGGAGGATCCTGCACGATTCCGGCAAACGCTTGGGCCCAGTGATGCTCGACGCCGAGCGCCATCGCGTAGGGAAGAAATTTTTCGAAGGTGGTCGGCGGCATGATTTTGAGCCGGTCTTTATCGACGCGATTCATGAACTCCTGGAAGCCGAGCACGGCGATGCGAGTTCGGCCGCCCTTGACGGTTTTTGCCGTCATCACCCGCGCGAAGAGCCACCAGATCAGGGCTGAGACAGCCAGAGAAACGAGCAATAACGGGATCGAGGTGAAGAAGTTGGCCCAGCCGAGATACTGAGCGATGGCGAACGGGATCAGAATTGCGACGGCGGCAACGATGCTGTATCCGTTGGCCGATTCCGGATCGAGCCGGTAAATCCCCTTGTTCCGCAACTGCGACATGATGTCTTCGCGAATGACAGGGACAGTGATGTAGAAACGGTTCTTCAAGTCGGAGAGGCGAGTGTCGCTGCCGCCCGCGAAAACGTTCTCGAGCATCACACGCTCATGAGGAGCGAGATCGCCGTCGCCCCACTGCGCCTGAGGTTTTAGCAGGTGAAAAATGTAATCTTTGTGCGAGAAGACAAGGCCTTTTTCGGCGGTTTCTTCGATTTTGATATACCCGCGGACGGCCAGATCGACCACGGTCGATGTAATGTCGCGCGGGTGGATGGAATCATCGAGCAGAGTGCCAGCCTCGGCGGGAGAAATGCCGGGCGGTGGACCGTACATGGGCGCGACGGAGACGCCGGGATCGGGATCGCGCCCGACAAGCCACCACAATGCGAACATCACGACCAGCGTAATCAGGGGAAGAAATACGACGGGATTCGCACCGAGGAACCACAAAAACCGGGTGAATGCGCCGGGTTCGGTGAGGATTCCCTTGGGAATGTAGATATCGATGGTCAATCCGCCCCGCATGGGCAGAGCATTGTTGGTTTCGAACTCGACAGTGGCGCCGTCGACATTCGCGGTGGCGTCGCGCTGCGCGGATCCGTAGACGCCGGTAAAGGCTTGGGCGCGCAGCGAACCGGCCGCATATTCAGGGAAGCGGACCGTCGCGGAGGCATGATCGATCGGCACCGGCCAATCATTTCCGGTGACGTTCCAGTAGAACTCGTCGTGGTCGGCAAAAAAGCGCGTGCCATTACGCACCTGATAGGTGATGACGACGGTGCGCGTGGCATCGACGGCGTCAGGAATGAAAATTTTGAGATCGCGTTCGCCGTTCGAAATCGAAGAGTCATACTTCAGATCCTGACCTTCGCCATTGGTTACCGTGATGACGTGGAGATAGAGTCTGTAGTTCGTTCCATCGGGGCCGGGATATTCGATGGGAATTTTGCG
>JASHRE010000847.1 GCA_030037515.1 Candidatus Sulfotelmatobacter sp. | reverse complement strand
ACGCAGGTCTGACAGAAACCCCGAGGTAATTCGTTGTAGCGTTCGCGTAGTCCGATTTGCACGTCGTAGCGCAAACCTAGATTCACGGTGAGGCGATGCGTAATTCTCCAGTCATCCTGAAAGTAGAGGTTCCAGACCGGCTGGTAATCGAAAAGAGAGTCGTTCCAGTTGACATTTCCGCCGCTCGGCAACCCTAGGAGAAAATCAGCCCAGCCATAGCCATTGGGAGCATAACTGCCGCTGCAAGCGGCGCCTGGAGTCAGACCCTTACTTGTCGGCTGATAGCAGTTTGCGTTCAGCGGATCGAAGCGGGTCCATTGTCCGACGAAGCTGAAAGCTCCGTTGGCGTTGTTGGTGACGGTGCCATTGATCGGGTTTCCGTAGGTGTAGTAGAAAATGCCGCCACCAAAGTGGAAGTTATGGGATCCCTTTGACATAGTGAAATCGGTGTCGAAGGAAAGATTTGTGGAAGCTTCTAAATCGTCTTGGTTGCCGAAGATCACGCCATCCCCGCTCGTGTCCGGGTCAGGAAACAGGTTGATGCGAATCTCAGGCACATCTTGAAGAGTAGTAACTGGGGGAGGCGTTATGTTGATACCAATGGTGCTTCCCGGTTTCGCATCGCTCAGAATGCCGTCCTGATTTCTATTGACAAAGCGACCGAGCGACAACTTGAAATCGCCAAGTAACGTGGGCGAGAAGGTATGGGTTATGTCCTGGGTGGCAGTGTAACTGTCTCTTTTTGTATAGTCCCCGTTTGCCAAAAGCCCTGTCAGGCCGTTGAGGCTCCGGCTTTCGCTACCTTTCTGCATGCCGAAAAAGCTATACAATTTTGTCTTATCGCCGAGGTTGTAATCCACGCGAATCATCGGCTGGTTATAACTGTAGTAGTCTGGTGAAGTTGCGAAGAAGTTCGCAGGCTCTCCGAATCCGCCAAGATAGTTTTCCGCGCCACCGATATTGGGAAGCGGGATATAGTTGGCCTTTAACATCAGCGTCGCCGTATTATTGAACTGGGTGGCGGGAATCAGCGCACCACCGTTGGTTCCGCCATTAAAGGTATTTACATTGTTGATGATATTCGATCCATCGCCACACGCGCTGGCCGGCTTACCTATCGTTGCTGCGGGAGCAAATTGCCCGCATACGGCATTGTTGGGATTGGTTGGGTTACTGCTATCGCCGGGCTGAAATAGGGTGAGCCCGTACAGCACGTATGGGTCGGCCTGAGCGCCGTTGCTCATGAAACCCGGATCCATGGTTTGGACGAGCCCAAAATCAACACCAGAGTTGCCGTTGTAGCCCGGCCGGAGATAAGCCGGCGGAACATTACCAGTTACAGTATTTAGAATTGACTGACGATATCCCTCAAAGCTGAAAAAGAACCAGAGCTTGTCCTTCTTAATCGGACCGCCGAAGGTTCCTCCAAACTGATTTTCAACCTGCTGTTGGGTCGGGATTCCGCTCAAGATGACGTTCTGTAGTGTGTTAGCGTCGAACAGGCCTCCATCTCTATAGTTTTCGATCGCCTCGCCGTGGAAAACATTCGTTCCGTTTTTGGTCACGACGTTGACCGTACCCCCCGTGGTCCGACCATAGCGAGCATCGTAAGTGTCGGTCATGACGTTGACTTCCTGGATCGCGTCCAAGGTAGGTGCAACGTTCCACGTTCCGGCTCCCTGATTGCCATAGCTGATCTGCTGCGTGATATTTGTGCCGTTGAGCGTGAATTGATTGAACCCGCCGGAGTTTCCGGTGTTATCCTGACCTGTCGGATCAACTCCGCCGCCGATGATGTACTCATTGGTATTGTCCCAGCCTCTTGTGCCTGAGAATCCGCCAGGTCCGAACGTGGTTTGGGTGAACTGACTGCCGGGCGTCGTACCAATCAGCATGTAAACCTGGCGGCCGTTGACTGGAACGTTCTGCAGGGTTCGTTCGTCAAGGATGGTACCCCCGGAGCCGTTCGCAGTCTCGACCATGGGAGGGGCCGCGCTGACCTCCACTTCTTCGTGGATGCCACCGACCTCAAGCTTGAAATTCTGGCCGAAGTACTTGCCAGCGAGCAACAGGACGTTATCCTGAACTTCGGCCTTAAATCCGGGAGCGCTGGCCGTCACTTTGTAAGTGCCGGGCACCACATAGGGAATGTAATAGACGCCGGCATCGCTGGTTTCGGCGGTGTACGCCGATCCAGTTTCGACATTGACCGCCTTGATCTGCGCCTTGGGAACGACGGCGCCAGTAGCATCCGTCACCTGTCCAGTCAGCGTCGCACGAAATTCCTGCGCGCGAAGAGGTGAAGGCGTAGCCAAGAGCATAAACGACGCGGCCAAAGATGCCGCAGCTGCAAAACTGCAGATGCCGCGACGATCACAAAGTGAAATCTTCGCTAAAGCCTTCATCGTGACCTCCTCAAGTTCTCGGGATACTGAGTGCTGTTGACCGGCCGGTTCAATGGACTGGAAGAATGGCCTTGCTGCAGAGTATGTTTGCGAGATTGCGAACCGGATTGCAGCTGGGTTTGACCTTCCACTGCTCCGGCGGCTGGACCCACCGAATCTGTCTCAACTACGAAGCCCTGCGATCCGTTGGCAAGGTAGTAAGACACCGAGTTCGTTCCCGGCGTAGTAGCGCCAATCGTGGGTGACCATAGGGCGGGAGTGGTTGAGATTGTGCCCGTGAAACGGCCCGGGTTGCTGCCATCGGGTGAAAATGTTCCGCTTAGTGGACCGATGATCGGGAGCAGGCTATTGGACGACTGCCCCTGATATCCACCCTGGCCGCTAAAGGTCGCGGAACTCGATGCGGTCACAAACTGACCATCAAAGCCACCGTCTGCGTTCGGAGGGTTCGCCTGATTCGAGAAGATAAACGCATAATTGCCGGAGAGCGTCGCACCGGTGTCGGTCTGAGGAACGACCACCCCAATCGAGTCTCCCGCATCTGCTTCAAGAAGCAGCGCACCTCCGTTTCCGGAGGGATTGTTCGGGTCAAGTAAGTTCAAATTCGGATCGGTGAGGTAGATGTTGTAAGTTTGTCCCGTAGACATTGTCACCGTGCCGCGCGGGCTTCCTGAAATTGAATATGTGGAGGAAGCCAGGGAACTGGTTGTCACCGTTCCGAGTGAATTCAAGTCCATGATGCCGGAGGTAACGTTGCCTTGTCCGTCGGCCGCAAACTGTCCTGCAGCGACGCCCGATTCTCCGCCATTTGCATCACTGGTAAAGCCGAA
>JASHRE010000846.1 GCA_030037515.1 Candidatus Sulfotelmatobacter sp. | reverse complement strand
TGGGCATGTGACAGGCTGGCGAGGTCAACGAAACA
Source organism: Candidatus Sulfotelmatobacter sp. (assembly GCA_030037515.1). GTDB lineage: Bacteria > Acidobacteriota > Terriglobia > Terriglobales > Acidobacteriaceae > Sulfotelmatobacter. Next base: position 3,967 of record JASHRE010000846.1, on the reverse strand, counting down.
TCTGTTGCAGACCATCGACGAACTAAACGGGATGGGCATTCAGTTTCTCAGTCAGCGGGAGGCAATCGACACCGAGGGACCGCTCAGTCGAGCCATCATCGTGATCGTTTCCGCAATGGCAGAACTTGAGCGGTGCATCATCATCGAGCGCGCATGCTAGGCTCCCTATCGCTGCTCACAAGGTTACTTTGGAGCCGGGCATAGCGATGGTTGGTGTAACATCCGGTTTACGCTCATCGTTGGGTCAATGAGCGAATCGCCTGTCGCAGACAATGATTCTGGGACCCGCACGAAAGTGTCGCGGCTGCACTGAAGAGATCGTGTGGGAGACGGAATACTGGGAATGTCATCGGCTACTTAACCAGCCTACGAGATGCTGTCATAATCTTCCATGCTTTCGACACGGCATGATTTGACTTTCGCGCTCCGCCAGTTCCGCCGCAGTCCTGCGTTCACCATCACCGTCATCCTAACGCTGGCCGTAGGAATCGGAGCCACGACCGCAATCTTCAGCATGGTCGACGGAATCCTCCTGTGTCCACTGCCCTTCCCCAGCGCTGACCGCTTAGTGGCGATCGACACTCTGGAAACACCGCCCGGGACCTCGCCGCCCAATCTCGCCGCTGCAAGCACTCTGCAGACTTCCTATCCCGATTACTTCGACTGGCGGCGTCAAAGCCGGTCGTTTGAATCGCTCGGCTCTTACAACGCGATCGGCCGCCTGTTCAGCAAAGCGAATGGCGAGGACGCCCAGGTGATCGAAGGCGGGCGCGTCTCCGCGAATTTCTTTCCTATGCTCGGCGTGTTCCCTGCCATCGGCCGCACGTTCGCCACTGAAGAGGAACTGCCCGGCCATCGTGTCGCCATTCTAAGCAACGAGCTCTGGATGAGTGACTTCGGCGCATCGCCGGACGCAATCGGTCAAACCGTCAAGATCAGCGATGAGCCTTACACTGTAATCGGCGTGATGCCGGCCGGGTTTCACTATCCGATTGGCCAGCCCGCCTTGTATTGGTCGACCTTTTCGATCGACGCTGAAGGTCCTTTGGCCAGCACTTCACTCCGCGACAACGACCGGTTGGACGTTGTGGGACGGCTCAAGTCTGGAGTGAGCCTACGACAGAGCCTCGCCGAGTTGAACGGGATTCAGCGCGCCCTGTCGCAGTCGTATTCCGAAGACGTCGACAAGATCGGAGTTTCGGCTGCGCCGCTGTTGAACGAGGCCATTTCCGAAGTGCGTCCCGTGCTGGCGCTCCTGTTTGGCGCCGTGGGTGCGGTGCTCCTCATTGGCTGTGCCAATGTCGCCGGACTCCTTCTTGCCCGCGCGAACGGGCGCCGCCCAGAAGTCGCCCTCCGCACAGCCTTGGGTGCCGGCCGCATCCGTGTCGTGCGTCAACTCCTCATCGAAGCTTTGGTGCTCGCCCTGTGCGGGGGAGCCGCCGGCATCCTGCTGTCCGTCGCTCTGCTGCGGCTGGCGCTGTATCTCATCCCGAAAGACCTGCCCAGGCTTTACAACATCGCAATCAATGGCCGCGTCCTCGGGTTTGCGGTCGCGCTGTCGGCGGTAACCGCACTCGTTTTCGGCCTAGTTCCCGCGTGGCGAATGTCTCGTTCCGACCCCGTCGATGCTCTTCGGGAGTTTTCGTCCAACAGCACTTCGGGACGGCGCCGCAATCGTCTGCATCACGGCCTCGTTGTGGCGCAAACCGCGTTGGGATTCGCCCTGCTCATCGGTTCAGGATTGTTCATCAAGAGCATGTTCCAGATTCTTCACCTCGATCCGGGATTCGACTCGCGACGCACGCTGTTCTTCGATGTCGCACTCACTAATAAGCGCTATCCTGTTCCGACCAAGGTTGCGTTCTACGACAAGTTTCTTCCAGAAATTGCTGCGCTGCCAGGAGTCGAACAGGTCGCCGCCGGCCATCCACGTCCCGATGCTTCGGCATGGACCCAGTGGACCCCCGTTGCGATTCCCGGCCTCGTCCCGTCGCCTCAGGACCCGCCGGCCGCCATCGCAACCATTGCGACTCCCGGTTACTTCGAGACGCTTTCGATTCCGCTTCTCAGCGGACGCACGTTTGTTCCGCACGACAACGATCACAAAGCTCCTCCGGTGGCAGTGATCAGCCAGGCCTTCGCGCGAAAGTATTTTCCCGTGGGAGATCCCGTGGGCCACTACTTCACACCCACATTCGAGTACACGACCGAGCCCGTCCTTGCACGTCAGATTATCGGAGTTGTTGCAGACACCAGGACTGCCGACCTGTGGGAGGAGCGGCAGGCGCGTTTTTATCTGCCCTACGCCCAGGATCCCTCGCACCAGCGCCCAGTTGTCGTAATGAGGGTTTCGGGCGACCCTCACGGCTACGAGCACGCCGTCCGCAAGGTCGCGGCCGGCCTCGACCCTGACGCTCCCGAGTTTGGCTACCATACTTTCGCCGACAACATTGCTCTTCAGTCGGCGCAGCCGCGCTTCGAAGCCTTCCTGATTTCTGGTTTCGCCGCGATCGCGCTTTTGCTTTCAGCGCTCGGCCTGTACGCCGTTCTCTCTTACATCGTTTCTGAAAGAGTGCGCGAACTCGGCCTGAGGATGGCACTGGGAGCTTCGCGCGCCCACGTCCTTGCCCTGGTGCTGCGCAGAGCCGCGATCCTGGCTGTGCTTGGGATCGGCGGCGGAGCTTTCGCCTCAATTTTCGAGACCAGGCTGCTCGACAGCGCTTTATTCCACGTGGCTCTTCTGGATCCCTCCGTATTCCTGGTGGTCACGCTGGTTATGATGGCCGTTTCGATGGTCGCAGCTCTTGTCCCAGCTCTGAGAGCCGCCAACCTTGACCCAAAGCGCATATTGCGCGAGCAGTGATTCCTTGTAGCGCCGGCTGCCGCGCCGGTATAAAACGAAGACCCCGCATGAATGGCAGAAGTACAAGGCCTTGCTCCTTTCGGGGGCTGGTCGGATGCGGTCAAACTTGAGATTAACCCGATTAATATTAATCAGCACCGAGAGAATCTATGGCTAGGATGCCGGCTATGCGGAGCGAAGGATAACCCCACAATCGAGAGGTATGAAACAACGGCAAAAGCTCCGAGTGTCTTGACGGGAATCGCCGATAGTTCGTGCCGTTGTATTTTGCACGCCTTTTCAACCCATGAACCCGGCAAGATTGCGACAACCACGGCAAGTCCTCCCACCACCGTCAACACGACAGAAAACAGCCACGAAAACGCATAAGTTGCGTGCTTGCAATCTTCATCTCTGAAAAGTGCGCTGTGTGCTTCCGAGGTGAATTCTTCAACATCTTCAACCACCCAAACTTCGGCCCTCCCGGTCAACATCGCGGACGCTCTCTTCGGCTACTCGACTGCAACACTGGCAGACAGTCTCGGTTCCGGAGGCGCCAACGGAGGCCTCAACCCGCTGTACCAAATCGGCGGTCCGCGCTCGATCCAACTGGCCCTCAAGCTTCAGTTTTGAGCTAGACTCGGAGCAATCCCCGCCAGAGTGCGTTATCGCGAGTACTCCATTAAGGAATGTCTATGCGCCGGCATCAGCGCGCTTCCAACCCGTGCGCCTCTCCGGGTTGTCTTCAGAGATGCCGGAGAGAATGACCGGTTCACTGTCTGGGAATTGCGCTACAAGCGCTAGGCTACCGCCCAAGGCCTCCACCGTCTTGCGAAGCGAAGAGATCATGAGGTCGGCGCGCTTTTCGATCTTGGAAACACCTTCCTGGCCGATACCTAGTTCTCTGGCAACGCGTTCTTGCGAAAGCTTGCGGGCGCGGCGGAGTTCCCGCGGCGTCATTTCTTCTGCAATAAGCTGCGCCGCTCGTGCCTCGACCTTCGTCCGCTGAGTCGGGCGAAGTTGCTTGATGATGTCGTTCACGGTGCAGCGCCAGTTTCGCTTCACCGAGAAGATGCTGCTGCGCTTCGCGCTGCGTCGAGCCCGCCGATTTGACGCGCATTTGGC
>JASHRE010000845.1 GCA_030037515.1 Candidatus Sulfotelmatobacter sp. | reverse complement strand
CGGGGATCACCTGAAACGATCCCTTGATACCGTGCGCTTTCTCCCGATCCATAAGGTAGCCGGAGGCCTGCACTCCGGCTAGCGTTTCCACGTCGTGCGTCATGATGGCACAACTCGTCGCGCCTTCCGGCCAGAACCACACAAAGGGTATTTCTGGCACCGACCGTGCCCGCAGGGTCAGCAGCAGGGTTTGCTCGAACGCCTCGTCCACCGATCGATCAACCGGCCAGCGCGGAAACTGCAGACTTTTCCAGTCCCGCAGCCGCCATTTTTGGATGTGCTTCCGCAGCGGCACGGGAAGAAGCGGCCGCACCACATAGTAGGCCCGAAACGACAGGCTGTTTTCGATCGCTTGGGCGGCGTGCGGGTAGCGTTCGCAACGGAAATTGTCCACCACTTCTTTCAGATCAAAGGGCAGAGCAACCGAGGTTCCGCGGAGCTCTGTGCGCGGCAGTACGTCCGGCAACTGCTTCACCAGAGATGAGGAAGGCGACCCCCCGGCACATCGTCCGTAATACGTTCCGTCGCTGCCGAACCGGAAGTAGCCTGCTTCGGCCGAGAGCGGCACCTTGCGGCGCAGCCGCACGAAGCGCTCCGGGCAACGGTAATACTGCACCAGGCAGTCACTATCCTGATCCTCTGTCCGAGTCAGGACCTCCGAAGAAGTGCTGCGGACCTCGTGATCGCCGAGCGCTCTAGCATAGGCCGCCAGCAGATTCGGCACGGAGTGGTTCCAGGCGAGCTCGTTTTCGATTCGCTTGCGTCCAAACTCCCCCATTCTTTGCCGCTCTTCCGGATTGTCGAGCAGCCACAGGATCTTGGCGGCAAAGTCCGACGCCTGATTCCGAGTGTCGGCGTACAGGGCGGCGTCTTGTGCGCTGAACCGGCCCTCGCTCAGATCGAATTGAACGATCGGCTTGCTCAGCGCCATGTACTCCATGATCTTGATCATGGTGGAGATGTCGTTCATCTCACATGGCTTGTCAGGATTGACGCAGACATCGGCCGTGGACAGAACTTGCAGCAACTCTTCATCGGAGACTCGCCCCGTGAAGACGATCATGTCCTCGAGCCCTTTTTCCTTCACCTGTTTTCGAAGTCCCGCCAGCCCCGGGCCGCCACCGACGCAGGAAAAATGCACGTCCTGCCGTCCCGACGCCTTGATGAGTGCGGCCACGTCCAGCAGAATATCTAGACCTTCCTGTTCACTCATGTGTCCGACATAGCCCACCAGGTACGGTTTGCCATATTTCAACGCAGGATTGGGCGGAAAGGCGCGCACTCGCTCCAGATCCGGTCCGTTGCGAACAATGAAAACATTCTCTTCCGGAACCCGCCCTCGGGTGACCGCCAGATGCGCGTAACTGGCGTTGGTCGCGATGACCACATCGGCCGAGCGGTACGTCCATTTTTCCAGCAAGGCCAAAATCTTGTACAAGAATCCCTGCTTGCCGAACTTGGCGATGTAGAGTTCCGGGTTTGCGTCGTGGTGATCGAAAATGTACTTCACGCCCAACAGTTTGAATGGCAGGGCCACCAGGAAAATGTCATCGGGAGGATTGCAGCCCTGAATGACGTAAAAGCCGCGCCGGAAAAAGATCCACCACGTGTACAAGAGCTGCCAGAACAACGCGACGCCATACTCCCACAGATAGCCGAGACCGCTGTTGCCCTCCTCGACCATGGGATGGCGGTAAACATGGACTCCACTGATCTGCTCGTAGCCGCGAGGGCAGCCTTTGGTTCTCGGACATAGAACGGTGACCTCATATCCGGCTTCGCGCAGCGAAACGGCTTCCCGGTACACACGGGGATCGAAGGGAACCGGCTGGTTTTCAACAATGATCAGTACTTTTCGCTTCACCGGAGTGATACGCCCTGCGTGAAATTGAGGGGGGTGCGGTCGGCAAATTAAACGGCGGCTGAGAGGCTTTCAGAACAGAGCGCCGCCGCCGGTTTGCTTACCAGCAGATGCCGGCATAGTTGCCGTTGCTTGCTTCTCCGTCCGCGATGCGGACAAAATCCAACAGGCACTGGCCGAAGTGAAGACGGCCAGGCACGCTCGCAAAGTCCGGATCCTTGGTGCCGATAACGATGGTCTGCGCATGACTGAGCACCGCATCAATGTCGCTCACCATCAGCTTCGAAATATGCGGAATGTGGTTGAGAATGAAATTGCGATTCGCCCCAACCAGCTTCGCGATATTTACGTTCCGATCGTAGATGCGCAAGTCATATCCTTTGCCCAGCAGCCGTTCGATAATCTCGATGAGCGGACTCTCACGCAAATCGTCGGTCCCGGTTTTGAAGCTGAAACCCAATATTCCGACTTTCGTGTTGCCTTTCTCGGTAATCAGATTCAGCCCGCGAGCCACTTGCATTTCGTTGCTGGGGAGGATGGAGGTGAGAATCGGAAGCTGCACGTCGCGCGTCTTCGCCTCGTAGGCAAGCGCCCGCAGATCTTTGGGCAAGCAGGAACCGCCGAAGGCAAAGCCCGGCACCAGATAGGCTTCGGAAATATTAAGCTTGCGATCCTGACAGAAAATCTTCATCACCTGGTGCGCGTCCAGGCCCAAAACTTTGCACAGATTGCCGATCTCGTTGGCGTACCCGATTTTGAGGGCGTGCCAGCTGTTGTCGACGTATTTGACCATTTCAGCGGTTTCCA
>JASHRE010000844.1 GCA_030037515.1 Candidatus Sulfotelmatobacter sp. | reverse complement strand
CTCGTATAAACCAGAACACACGCGGCTCGGATTCTGGAGCCATCGCCGTTACATTTCCGCGCCGTCAAAGCGACTCACATATCTGCCTGCCGACAACTTTGTGGTCGGTGCAGAGTTCTGGGCTCGACCAGAAGGGAAACTTTTTCGGGGATCGGGTATTGGCAAACGAGATGAACCGTCGCGAACAGAACAGTTGCCAGTGCGCGGTGACCATAATCCTACTCCGGCTGCTTCGAAAATCCGGCAGAGTTGGGTTGGCAAGATTTGCCTTCAATCGTCCCTTTGGGTCTCTCCGCACCCGACGAGTTGGGAATCGGTTGTTGTACACTGTGTCGGCGACTGGGACTCGCACACAATGGCTCGAAGAGGCATGTTCCTTCTCGGAATCGTCGTTCTAATTGTTTCGGTACACGCGTTTTTGCCGAATGGAAGTCTTGCACAAGTCAACAGCTCGGATCAGTCGTTCCTCGGGCGGTGGGACCTGACCCTAAAGACACCGCAACGAGAGTATCCGTCGTGGCTCGAGATCACGGGAGAAGGCGGGCAATTCCATGCCCGCATGGTAAGTCGATGGGGACACGCGCGGCCACTTCCCAAGGTGGAGATCTCAAATGGCCATATTCTGTTTGTTTCACCAAAAGAGGAAGAAGACCGAAAAGATGACATGGTCTTTGAGGGAAAACTCTCTGACGATGAGCTGGTTGGCACGACAACCGCTCCTGATGGAACACCGTGGCAATGGACAGCAGAACGGGCGCCGGCGCTGACGCGAGCCAGCGCACCCAAGTGGGGGAAAGCGGTGCCCTTGTTCGACGGCAAGGATCTAAGCGGGTGGACGATGAGCGACCCGAACGCGACCTCCAGGTGGACGGTGGAAAATGGAACCCTGGTGAGTCCCGGCCATGGGCCCGAGTTGATAAGTGCAGCCAAGTTTGGCGATTTCAAGCTACACGTTGAATTCAATTGCGCCCGGGGCGCCAACAGCGGCGTCTACCTCCGCGGCCGATACGAACTTCAAATCGAGGACGATCCAGAGCCGGAAGGGCCAACCATGCGCACCGGGGGAGTGTATGGGTTTCTTGCCCCGTCCCCGGAGCAACCGCGCCGTCCGGGACAGTGGCAGAGCTATGACATCACCTTGGTCGGAAGAATGGTCACAGTTGCCCAAAACGGTCAGACGATCATTGATAAACAGGAGATACCAGGTATTACGGGTGGTGCTCTGGACAGCCATGAAGGATTGCCCGGACCCATTTACCTACAGGGAAGTGAGGCAGGACACGTAGCCTTTCGCAACATCACAATCAGGCCCGCGAAGTAAGCACGCCAAGTAAGCCCGCGAAGAAAGCTCCCCAGTCACAGGCAAAGTTGAAACTTGAGCAGAAGTTGGAAACCCGGTTCCCGTGAGCTAATATACCGTCATCTTTAAGCCCAGGCGCAAGCTGCTGGGTGTGCCCACTCGTCGACTTTGCACGCTTGAGAGGATCAAAAGAGCATGAGAGCGAGTAAATGTCCTCGGGCGGAGGCTGCTGCCCTCAATTGTTTGTTGGCGCTATGTTTGCTTTCAATTCCTAGCCAAGCCAAAAAAGCGGTTCAGGTCTTGCATAATCACGTCCGCCCGGCGGTCACCAACGGACGCGCCGCGCGCGTCGGGCCTATGCCCAACAACCAGCGCCTGAGGCTCGCGATTTTGCTTCCTTTGCGCAATCAAAACCAGCTGACAAGTTTGTTGAAACGGCTGCATGACCGCACCAGTCCAGACTACCGGCATTTTCTCACCGTGGCCCAGTTCACGGAGCGATTCGGCCCCAGCAAGCGTGATTATGAAGCGGTGGTGAAGTTCGCCCGATCCAAGGGTTTTACGGTGACGAATGCGCCGGCGAACCGCATGCTCGTGCATCTGGACGGGACCGTGTCACAGATCAACAAGGTCTTCCACGTGACGATGACAAACTACCGGCATCCGACTGAGAATCGGATTTTTTATTCGCCGGATCGTGAGCCCTCGCTCGAGCTGAGCGTGACCGTGGCGCATGTTGCGGGGATGAACAACTTCTCCTTGCCGCGGCCGAAATTCAAGAGAGCGCCACCGAATTTTCGCCGCAATGCCGTCGGATCCGGCCCGAGTGGTGCTTACCTTGGGAGCGACATGCGTGCGGCCTATTACGGTGGCAGCACCCTCACCGGCAGTGGACAGGCAGTTGGACTGCTGGAGTTCGACGGCTACAACATGAGCGACGTCACGGCGAGCTTTGCCGGTCAATCCAACACCGTTCCCATTCACAATGTCCTGCTCGACGGAGCGACTGCCGGCTCTGACGGTGATGACGGCGAGCAGGTTCTCGACATCGTGCAAGCGGCATCGATGGCTCCCGGCCTGAGCCAGGTTCGCGTCTACATCGCGCCGAGTAATTCACAGATCGGCGTCGGGGACGTGGATATCTTCAACCAGATGGCGACGGAAAATATCGCCAAGCAACTCAGTTGTTCGTGGGGATGGAATCCGGATGACACCACGCAATTGGATCCCATATTCCAGGAATTTGCGGCGCAAGGTCAGAACCTTTTTGTGGCTTCGGGTGACGCCGGAGCGTATACCGGATCGAACGCGACCGACAACATCTATCCGGCCGAATCGGTTTACGTGGTGGCCGTCGGCGGAACGGATTTGATCACCAACGGCGCGGGTGGATCCTGGCAGTCGGAAACGGCCTGGGCAGATAGTGGTGGCGGCCCTGCGGACGACGGATTTGCGATTCCCAGCTGGCAGGCGGGCGTGGCAAATTCCGCAAATCAAGCTTCGACGACTGTCCGCAACGTGCCGGATGTGGCGGCGGAGGCGAACACCGACAACTATACCTGCGACCAGGGTTCCTGTTCCGGAGACTACGGCGGCACCAGCTTTGCCGCCCCCCGTTGGGCGGGGTTTCTGGCGTTGGTCAACCAGCAGGTGGCGTCGGGTGGTAACTCAAGCCTGAGTTTCGTGAACCCTTCCATTTATTCGATCGGTCAAAGTTCCAACTATAACAGCGCCTTTCATGACATCACCAGCGGCAACAACAACAACGGTCAGGGGCAGTCGTTCAGTGCCGTGGTTGGCTATGACCTGGTCACGGGATGGGGGAGCCCGAATGGTCAGAACTTAATCGACCAGTTGAGCGAAACTAACCTCTCAACCCAATAGTCCCAGCAGCAATGGAGGTTTCGATGAGGCGCCGCGTTCTTACAGGGTGTTTACCGTTTTCGGCAACGCCGATGGGGAGTGAGCAGGATTTTCTATGTGGGCAGTAGCAATCAAGAAAGGTCAGACGCGAGAAAGAGCTATTATGCCAAGCCCAACCGAAATGGGCACGTTTCGTTGCGATGGCTGCGGAGAAGAATTCATTATCTATCACGATTCGAGGTGCACGAACACGGCCAGCGCCGAACGGCAAGCTCATTGGCTCGAAAAGGTTCTCAGCGAAGAGCATGAGCGGGAGCGTAAGCATCCTGACCGCATCGAACTGCCCTAGTAGCAGCAGCTACTTTGTCTTCCGCAGGTGCCACAATATCGTGAATGGATCTTGCCCTTCGCCTGGGCGAATGGGTTCACGCTCTCCTAGCGCCTTTACCGCGTGCTGGCATTCGCATCAGCCGGGCGTAGTACTTCATTGTCTTTCAACCGGCGGAGAACCGGATTGCCGCCCAGCGAGTCGGACTCGAGCAGGTACCGGTCCTCTAAGCGCTTGTACAGGTCCAATTCGGCTTCGGTTAGCTTTGGCGGCAGGTCTTCGGTTTTCCTCGCCGCCTTCCTCGCTCCGATCTCCGCCCTTCTCGCTGTGCCGCAGCGATCCATGCTCTCTCGGCTGCGCTCAGCGCAGGCCGTTTTTGACCAGTGAACAGTTGTTTGCT
>JASHRE010000843.1 GCA_030037515.1 Candidatus Sulfotelmatobacter sp. | reverse complement strand
TTGTCAATTCCTGGTTTGGACATCGAAGTAGCCCGCGAGTGCAGCAGCATTCGCTCGAGCACCATGCTCTTCGTTCTCACTCTGGTTTTGGCACATCTTTTTCTCCGTTCGAACTGGCGGAAAGTTCTTTTGGTCCTTTTGGCGATGCCCTTCTCGATTGCGAAAAATGCCGTGCGCATCTTCACCCTTGCCGAGCTCACAACTCGTGTTGACCCGGGTTATCTTTACGGTAGATTGCATCACCAAGGAGGAGTGGTGTTCCTTGGGCTTGCTGTTCTACTGACTGTTCTGCTCTTGTGGTCGCTGAGAAAAGGCGAGTTGGCAAATTGTCAGGATGTGCTCCGCTCAAGCAGGTTGTAGAATCTAGGATTTAAAATTCAAGTATTCTGGGACTCTTTCATGCCGACGATTACCGCTAATACGTCGTTTGACGCTCTGAAAAACAAGATTCAGCAACGCCAAGCCCGGGTTGGCATCATCGGACTGGGCTACGTGGGCCTGCCGCTGGCGCTGTTGTACAGCGAACAGAATTTTCGCGTGACCGGCTTCGACATCGATGCCCGCAAGGTCGACACTCTGGCCCAAGGCGGATCGTACATTTATCGCATTCTGCCGGCGGAGATTCAGGCTGCGCAGAAGCAGGGCTTCACGGCGACGGCCGATTATTCTCAGATTGAGGCTATGGACGCCATCATCATTTGCGTGCCCACGCCGCTCGATGAGTATCACGAGCCGGACTTGAGCTTCATTACGGGTACGACGCACTCCATCGCTCCGCATCTGCGCGCCGGGCAACTGGTCGTGCTCGAGAGTACGACCTATCCGGGAACGACCGAAGAGGTGATGATTCCCATTCTGGAGCAGGAGAACCAAGCCGGCCTCAAGGCGGCTCGCGGGGAAGCGGCGAATGCCAAGGAATTCTTCGTAGCGTTCTCACCCGAGCGCGAGGATCCCGGCAATACGACGGTGGAGCGGCGGGATATTCCCAAAGTTGTGGGCGGATTGAATGGGCGGGCCTCGGCTCTGGCTTGCTCGCTTTACGGGTCGATTTTTAATCGCACCGTTCCGGTTTCCTCGCCGGCGGCGGCGGAGATGACCAAGCTGCTGGAAAACATCTACCGCTGCGTCAACATCGCCCTGGTGAACGAGCTCAAGCTGCTATGCCTGCGGATGGGGCTGAACATCTGGGAGGTGATCGATGCGGCCTCGACCAAGCCGTTCGGCTTCCATCCCTTCTATCCCGGGCCCGGTCTGGGCGGACATTGCATTCCGGTCGATCCCTTCTATCTCTCCTGGAAAGCGAAGGAATGTGACTTCCGCACCCGCTTCATCGAGCTGGCCGGCGAGATCAACACCAACATGCCGTATCACGTGCTGGCGTCGGTGGCCGGAGCGCTGAACCGGCACAAGAAAGCGGTCAACGGATCGAGTGTGCTGGTGCTGGGCGTGGCGTACAAGAAAGACATCGACGATCTACGCGAATCGCCTTCGCTGACCATTATCGAGTTGCTGCAGAAGGAAGGCGCCGCGGTCAGCTATCACGATCCCTATTTCCCGATCATCGGCAGGGGCAGGAAGTACGATCTGCAGATGAAGTGCGCCGCGCTGGACAATCTCGGTCAATACGATTGCGTGGTGATTGTGACCGACCATTCGGACTACGATTATCGCCACATTGTTCAGCAAGCCCAGCTTGTGGTCGACACTCGCAACGCCACCCGCGGCATCACCAGCGACAAGATCGTGCACTGCTAATTGATGTCGTATTCAGGACTTGCCTGATATCTTTCGGTTCACGAACGCCGCTGCATTCTTTACCGAGTCCAAGTTTTCGATGGTGATGTCTTCGTCGTCGATGGTTATGCTGAAGCGCACTTGCAGGAATTCGACCAATTCAATGACCCCGTTCGAGTCGACCACGCTGCCGAGTAGGGGAGCGTCATCGTGAAAGTTGTTGCCTGATAAAGGGAATCGATTCGTGAGGAACTTGCGGATTTCCGCTTCGATGTCTGCGACCGGCATTCATTCCATCCTTAAACCCATGGTGATGCGTGAATCAAACGGAGGAGGATGCTAGGACTGCGGATTGCAGGGACGTCCAGTTCCTGCCGTGATTGCGATCTGGCGATTTCCTGTCGACCCAGCATACGCCAAACGCGCGCGTTTTCACATATATCCGATGATTCCTCTGTAACCGCGTAACCCCCGACGGTAACATCCCCGAGAGCTTCGCAAAAACACCTTGGAAATGCGTTCTCTCTCCGATAACTTAGATAGGCTGATGGGCAACATTTCCGGCTCATCCAGGTTCCTACGGCGGGAGTGCGCCGCTCATGTCAACAGCTCCTGCGGAAGTGACTCACGGAAGCGAGACTTCCCCCGATAAGGTTTTCCCCTCGGAACGGCCTGACCTTGCTCCGCAGCTCCCCCCCCGACGCCGGCGAACGCGCGTTGTCCTGCTGATCGTGGCCGCGACGTTCGTGATCGCGGGTGTTGTGGCAGTCGTGCAGCGCAGTCGGACTCCTGCGAGCGAGAACCCTTCGAATGCAATCTCCCCCGACCTTCCGCAGACGCTCCGCCTCAGGGGAACGACAGAAGCGGTGCAGTCACGGGCAATCCTGGCTCCTTTGTTGGAGGGCCAACAGATTCCAACTTTGACGATTGTCCGCCTGATTCCTTCAGGAACCTGGGTGAAGCGCGGCGCCCTGCTGGTGGAGTTCGATCGACAGGCGCAAATGCGAGACTTCGTGGACAAAAAGGCGGATTACGAGAAGCTTGCGGATCAAGTTGCCGAGGAAGACGCAAAAGAAAATGCGGCTCGTGCCAAAGACGAGACTGAGTTGACACAGGCGGAAGACAATCTGCGCAAGGCGGAGTTAGAAGCGCAGAAAGCCGAAATCGTTTCGCGCATCGATGCGGAAAAGAACCAGGAGACGTTGGAAGAAGCGAAAGCCACATACGATCAGCTGCGTGAGACTTTCGATCTGAAGCGCAAAGCGGCGCAGGCTGCGATCCGGAGTCTCGAAATCCAGCGCGACCGAACCCAGCAAACCATGCTGCATGCGCAGGCCAACTCCGACCTGATGCAGATTCATTCACCTCTCGACGGAGTCGTCGTACTCAATACGATCTGGAAACAGGGTACGATGGGAGAAGTTCAGGAAGGCGATCAGGTGCGTCCCGGCGTTCCCTTTATGCAGGTGGTCGATCCGTCGGCGATGCAGGTTCGAGTTCTCGCGAATCAGGAAGACTTCCCGAGCCTGCGAGTGGGCGACACTGCCAAGATCCGGCTCGACGCCTATCCTGAGCTGACGTTTCAGGGCAAAGTCGATCAGCTGGCGCCCATTGCCGAGAGCGGCGACTTTTCAAGCAAGCTGCGAACGTTTGTCGTGATCGTTTCGATTCAAGGACATGACCCGAAACTGATGCCGGACCTTTCTGCCGCAGTCGATGTAGACCTGCCCGCGACAGCAGCGGATCGCAATTCGACGGGCAGGGCGGCGAGGAGCGGCTCATGAGGCTCGATCGCCTCAAACGGTTTTCGCTGCACCATAAGGCTGCGGCCATTCTGGTCGTGGTGCTGACCGGCAGTGCGATTCTGCTCGGTTCGGTGCGGCTCGGCAGGCGTTCGCCTTCGGTACCCACGGTCACAGTCACGCGCGGCGATTTTCTCGACTCCCTCCAGTTTCGGGGAGAGATGAAAGCTCTCAAGTCGGTCACGATCAGCGCACCCGCGGATGCCGGCGATCTGCAGATCATCAAGGTCTCCTCCGAGGGTACGGTCGTTAAACCTGGCGATGTCGTGGTCGAGTTCGACAAGACAAAGACGGAGCAAGATCTGGCCCAGTTTCGGTCGGTGCTGAAATCGGCAGATGCTGAGATCGCTCAGGCGCGTGCGCAGGCGCGTCTGGCAGAGGAGCAGGACAGAACCGCGACGTTGAAGGCGCGATACGACGTGGAGTCGGCAAAGCTTGAGGCCGGCAAGCAGGAAATTGTTTCCAAAATTGAAGGGGAAGAAGCACGGCTGAAACTGGCGGATGCGCAACAAGCCTTGCGCGAAGCCGAGGCGAAGGAGAAGTCGGACGAAACTCTCAACGACGCCACCATTGAAAGCAAAGTCGAGGCTAGCGCCAAAGCGAAGTTCGACGTGCAGCGCGCAGAACACGCTCTGACGCAAATGACCTTGCTCGCTCCCTCGGCGGGAACGATCACGCTGTTGCAGCATTGGGCGGGATCGAACATGGCGACCTACCGTCCCGGCGATCGCGCTTGGCCCGGCGCAGCCATTGCGGAACTGCCCGACGCCAATACGCTGCGCGTTTCCGCCCGGGTGGATGAAACCGAGCGCGGACGCCTGGCGCCGAAGCAGTCGGTTACGGTGCAGTTCAATTCCATCACGGACCGGCAGTTCACCGGGCACGTCGAGCAAATCGGGGAGATCGCGAGCCTGGATTTTTCCGCCGGATGGCCACTCACCCGCGATTTCACGCTGCTGATCGCTCTCGATCAAAGCGATGCGCGGTTCAAACCCGGCATCACGGGAGATGTGAACGTGCTGGTTGAGAGGGTGCCAAGCGCCATCATTATTCCCGCGCAAGCCATGTTTCAGAAATCCGGACAGAATGTAGTTTACGTGTGGCGCAGCGGAGAATTTGAGGAGGCTCCCGTCCAAGTGGGACGAAAAAGCGGCGACCGGATTCTGGTGGCGAAGGGCGTGGGACCCGGCGACAAGCTCGCGCTTCGCGACCCGACGGCAAAAGAGTAATCGAGAACTTTGATGAGAAGGAAGCGCGCGCTTACGCTTGTGATCGGGATATCGCTGGTTTGCGTGGCGATCGCCGGTTTTGCCATGGCCCACTGGACCGCGCCGAAAGCCCAGGCCATCGGTATTGCGGTGGGAAGCGTCAAGCGCGGCGATCTGGTCATGCGAGTCTATGTGACGGGCGAATTACGGGCTAGTCAGTCGCAGATGCTTACGGCGCCTCCGATCGGCGGCGGAGCGCTGCAGATCACGCATTTGTTGCATACCGGAACCGCGGTGAGGAAGGGCGATCTCGTCGTCGAGTTTGATCCCGCCGAACAACGCTACAACCTCGACCAGCAGCGTTCTGAACTGCGGCAGGCCGAGCAGGAGATCACGAAAGCGAAAGCCGACGCCGCGGTCGTGGCCGCACAAGACAAAGTTGCGCTGCTGAAAGCGCGTTTCGACGTGCGGCGTGCGGAATTGGATGTACAGAAAAATGAGCTGGTCAGTCCGATCGACGCGCAGAAGAATAATCTCGCTTTGGAAGGCGCCAAGCGCGTGCTCGCGGAACTCGAACAGGATGTGAAGTCGCGCAGCGTTTCCAATGAAGTCAGCATCTCCTTGGCGGAAGAAAAGCGGAATAAGGCGAGACTGGCGATGGACCAGGCGCAGAGCAACATCGAAAAGATGCGGGTCACGGCTCCGATGGACGGTCTAATCGCTCTAGAAAAAAATGAGGGAGCGGCGGGCGGTTTCTTCTTCAGCGGCATGAGCCTGCCCGAGTACCGCGAAGGGGATCAAGTTGAGCCCGGTCGAACCGTAGGGCAGGTGATCGATCCCAGCGGCCTGGAACTTTCGGCCAAAGTCGGCGAATTGGAGCGCAACAACATAAGGCTGGGCGAAGCCGTCGATATCCAACTGGACGCGTTGCCCGGCGTCACCTTTCATGGCACGGTGAAGACGTTGGGCTCCGGCAGCGCACACATGTTTTGGGATGACGACAGCGGCACGAAATTCGAAGTCACTGTGAAACTTGCAGCCGTCGACGGGCGGATGCGCCCCGGCATGACGGCGCACGTGTTTATCGCTGGCGACACGCGGAAAAATGTCTTATACATTCCACGGCAAGGGCTATTTCTGAAAGATGGCAAACGGATCGTATACGTGCGCAACGGAGACAATTTCGATCCACGCGAAGTGAAGGTCGAAGCAGAAAGTGAGAGCCGAGCCGCGATCGAAGGACTCGGCGCGGGAACCGAGATCGCATTGATCGATCCCACCGCCCCGCGGAAGAGGTTTGCTCCTACCAGTTCTCCGGTCGGAGGCACGCCATAGTGGCGACTCTCGTGCACAAGCCCAGCCGGCCCACGCTGCGCCGCTATCAGTATTGGCTGCCCGATGTCCGGTTGGGGTTTCAGAATCTCCTTCTCCATCGCCTGCGCTCACTGCTGACCATGCTCGGCATGATTTTCGGCGTCGCCGCGGTCGTCTCGATGCTCTCCATCGGAGCTGGCGCGCGGCAGAAAGTCATGGCCCTGATCGAGCAGATGGGCGTGCACAATCTCATCGTCGAGGCAAAAGAAACGACGGAGTGGCAGGCACATCA
>JASHRE010000842.1 GCA_030037515.1 Candidatus Sulfotelmatobacter sp. | reverse complement strand
GAACCGGGCCGGTGATGCCAAGGGAAAGGCACAAGTGGAGGACCCCTGGTCACGCCATGTGAGGTCGGCTAACGAGTGCGGATCTTCTGCCCGACATGCCACGCGGGCGGGCCAGGGCCCCGGCGGCCGGAGAGGGGGACGGAGCATTTTGGAGCGCACGATACACCTCCCCGTCAATGCTCGCTACCCCAAGCTTTTCGCCCCCGCCGTCCCACCGATCAGTTCGCGGAGGCGCCGCGACAAACTCGAGGCCAGTGAGTGATAGAAGCGCGACCCCAGGTGCGGAAAAAGTTCGATGAGTGTTTGCAGCGTGGAGCGATCCAGGTAGTACGCCGCCACCGCGTCTTTCGCCACCACGTTCAGCGTGGCCGGTTGTTCGTCCAAAAAAGAAATTTCTCCGCAGACCTCGCCCGGACCGATGATCGGCGATGTCGCCTGCGCAGGAATCTGCGCCGACGCCATTCCCTCAATGATCAGATACACCCCGTCGTTGCGCTCGCCGCGGCGAATGATCATTTCGCCCGCCTTGAATCGAGTGCGCGTGGCTTTGTCGGCAATCAAAGCCCAATCGTTCGCGGTCAGAAAGATCATTCCATGCTTAGCGGCGGACAGCACCGACACGTCGTGCTGATGAGCAGGTTTCGCCATAGCGGCGCACTCTCGGT
Organism: Candidatus Sulfotelmatobacter sp.; assembly: GCA_030037515.1. Classification (GTDB taxonomy): domain Bacteria; phylum Acidobacteriota; class Terriglobia; order Terriglobales; family Acidobacteriaceae; genus Sulfotelmatobacter. The sequence goes on along the minus strand of JASHRE010000842.1, from coordinate 4,033 downwards.
TTTCGGGCGGGACCACTCCCGGTCGAGCAACCAAACAACAGGGCTGCAGTTAGATTAACAGACAAAAGGCAGCTCGCATGCCTTGCCCTCCTCAGCTCAGCGTCACCGAAGTAAGCGGCCATAACGGAGCCTGTTACGAAGCTCGCCTGCGGATGCTCCGTCCGCGCGGTTTCTTCAGGCGGGGTAGATGGTGGGATAAATCACGCGCCCACATTCTGAAGTGACTGGGCGCTGTTTTTTCTGCCCGTATTCGGACACCTCGACCATTCCTGGACACTCCACTTTCGAAAATCCGAAAATCCCTTTGTGGTCAGCAATCGGCGAACTTTTCCACGGAACTCCAGCATCCAATGCTGCGTAACCTGTTCCGCCGGATTCGTGTCCCTGCACTGCCGCGGAGGTCTCCTCTTGACCAAAAAGTTTCCTCTCCTGCTGATCCTGCTGCTTTCGACTTCGCTCCTGTCCGCGCAACACGTCGCCATCCGTACCCGGCAGTCGCTCAATGCTGGCGATCAGGACGTCATCCGCCAGATCGTCGATCTGGAACGACAGGCAAAAGAAGCCAGCCTGCATCGGGACGCGGATTTTTCTCAGCGAACCCTGGGCGACGATTATGTCGGCATTACTCCCCTCGGCCAAGTCACCAGCAAACAGGACGTTCTCTCGGCCCGCAAGAGCGGCCAGCTCCGCTATGAGGCGATCGATATCAGCGAAATGGTCGTGCGCGTCTATGGCGACACCGCGATCGTTACCGCCCGCGCCGACGTGAAAGGCCACCAACTCGGCGAAGATTTCAGCGGACTCTATCGCTACACCCGCGTCTGGATCCGCCGCGCTGGCCATTGGGAGACGGTGAGCTACCAGCAAACCGTAACCCAGTAGCAGCTTTGTCTGCTGCATTTCAGGCGCTCTGTGCTTAAATTTCAATCGCAGAGGTTTCCATGAAATCCGGAACCGCGCCCGCTTCATCCTTCAACCATGCGGGTGTCCCTCCGTGTCCCACGTTCTTTGTGGGACAGGTGGGGGAAGTTGACCGTCATGATGAGCAGCCCTAATTTCCGCGGTGATAGGGATGTCCCTTCAAGATCGTGACTGCGCGATAGATCTGCTCGAGCAGAACAATAAGAGCCAGTTCGTGCGGCAGGGTCATTCTTCCCAGCGAGATCGTGTACTGCGCCGTGGACTTCGTGGCGACGCTGAATCCATCGGGCCCTCCGATAGCAAACACAACCGGCAGCGGATTGCGATCCTGATAGTCGCCCAAGAATTTGGCGAACTGCTCTGAAGAATGTTCGCGTCCGCGCGAATCCATCACAACAAGTGTGGCCTTCGTGCCGCTCTTCCCGCGATTGTTGCGCCCGCACAAGGCGAGCAGCGCGGCTTCGTCGCGCACAGATTTCCCTTCCACCGAAACATACCGGGAAATCCGTTTCAGATATTCTTCGGTCAGGCTGGCGATCGCTGGTTCTTTCGTTTTGCCGATCCATGCGACCGTGATCCTCATGCGTGGAGATTGGAGCCGCGTCGAAGCTCAAGGAACTTTCCTTTGGCTCTTGGCGCTGTCATTGCGAGCGAAGCAGAAAATGCGGGCTCTGCGGGCATTTCTGATTGTACATCCCGAACCAGCCGATTTTGCCGGGCGAAGCGCCTGCCCCGAGCGAAGCCGCGCGATCTGCACGCAAGCGGTCGCTGTTTTTGCGGCGCAACACCGCGGGTTTCGAGGGCTTCGATATTCCAATTCCCTACGGGTACGAGGACTCTCGTAAAGTTGAGAACCACAGCTCCATAAACTGAGCTGGCTATGCCGTCTTCTTTTTTCTTCTTTTTTTCCCCGCGCTTGCCCTCGCCCCACCCCTCGCAACCTCCAACTTCCGCTTTCGCGGCGCAGCCTTCAGGTCGGACGGTTCCAGCCTCCGGGCGGTTTTCCAGAGTCGTTCCAGATCGTAAAACTTCCGCGCCTTCTCCGAAAAAACGTGAACGACGAAATCCACGTAATCAATCAGCACCCACTCCGCCTGGTTGTACCCTTCCACGTGCGTGGGACGCAGGTCCGCGCTTTTCAGGCGCATTTCGACTTCGTCGGCAATGGCCTGAATCTGCCGCGGATTCGTCCCGCTGCACAGCACAAAGTAGTCGGTAAACGCGCCCGACCCTTTTTCCATTTCCAGGATGCTCAGTTCTTCGGCCTTCTTGTCGAGGCAGGCTTGAATGGCGGCAGAAACCTGGTTCTTCAGATCGCTCTTCTTCATTCCCTGATCGTCGTCCGTAAATTTGTCGAAATTATTGTACCCGAGCTTCGACTTGCGTCATTTTGGGCGGGATGAATTCCGTTCGCTAGCTGGATTTCTTCGTCTCGGCGGCAGCCATCAGCCGCAACTTGGCGATGGTCGTCGCCGAAGGATCTTTCCGCTTCCCGCTTTTTGCCCGCCGCTTGGGTTTGGTCGAATAATGGTTCTGGGACACGTGAGTTCTCTCCTATCTAAAAACTATCTTCTGATTAATTTCGCGCGAGGGGCGTCCTCCTCCACTCGATGTTACTGGGAATCACAAATCGGCGCCACGGAACGGTCATCCCGGCCCAGCCCTGCGTCATTTCGAACGCCCGTCGTCTTCGTGAGCGTTGTTGCGCGCAACCGCCCCGGTTTCAAGCCTGGAAGATTTGCTCCCGATTCAATCTCAGGTTCGCTATCGTCTCGGCCCGAACCTGGTAATGTTTCGCAAGCGGCTCGATTCGCGACAGCAAGCGCCGCGCTTCCGGTTCGAATACTGGAGTGCAATAATCCTCCCCCGCAAACCGGCGCACCGAATCTAGAGAATCAAACAGATTCACAACCACGAACTCCACTTCCTCTCCGTCATCACGACGTAGAACATAACCACCCCGGTATCCCCCGATGGTCTTCAAGCCGGGAAGAACTTTCTCCTCGAGAACAGTTTCGTAAGCCTCCGCATCCTGCGGCCTGGTCCATCCGCGCCAGTAACGTGCAATCATCCGAACCCGCCCTACCGATTTGCGGTTTGCATTAAACAACCACCGATTCTTTATACTCCCCAAACACTCGCCGCATCGCGTCCGCAATTTCTCCCACCGTCGCACATGCCTCGACCGCAGCAATGATCCTCGGCATCAGATTCGCTCCCGATCGTGCTGCGTCCTCCACGGCAGCCAATGCGGCCTTCCACACTTCCCCGTCGCGCCGCGCCCGCAGCGCCCGCACGCGCTCGACCTGCCTCGATTCCAGATCCACATCGATCCTCTGAATCGGAATTGGCCGGTCCTGCTCGACTTCGAAGCGGTTAACCCCGACAACGATCGCTTCCTGATTGTCCACCTGCCGCTGATACTCGTACGCCGCGTTTTGAATTTCCTGCTGCACAAATCCGCTCTCGATCGCCTTCAGCATTCCGCCCAGCACTTCGATCCTGGCCAGATATTCCGCCGCGCGCTTCTCGATTCCATTGGTCAGGGTTTCGACGTAATAAGATCCCGCCAGCGGATCGATCGTCTGCGGCGCCCCTGATTCATACGCAATGATCTGCTGCGTGCGCAAGGCGATTCGGGCCGCCTGCTCGGTCGGAAGCGCCAGTGCTTCGTCATAAGAATTCGTATGCAGCGACTGCGTTCCGCCCAGCACCGCCGCCAAAGCCTGAATCGCCGTGCGGACAATATTGTTCTCCGGTTGCTGCGCCGTCAGCGTGGATCCCGCCGTCTGTGTGTGAAAGCGCAGCATCCACGCCCGCGGATTCTTTGCCTTGAAATGCTCACGCATGATGCGCGCCCACATCCGCCGCGCCGCCCGGAATTTCGCGACTTCTTCCAAAAAATTGTTGTGCGCGTTGAAAAAGAACGACACTCGAGGAGCGAATGTATCCACGTTGAGCCCGGCTCTGATCGCCGCCTCCACATAAGCCATGCCGTTCCCGAGCGTGAATGCCACTTCCTGCACGGCTGTGCACCCGGCTTCGCGCATGTGATAGCCGGAGATCGAAATCGTGTTCCAGTCGGGCACATTCCCGTTGGTCCACGCGAACA
>JASHRE010000841.1 GCA_030037515.1 Candidatus Sulfotelmatobacter sp. | reverse complement strand
TTGGTTTCCAGTCCGCGTCGAAGGCGGCCATTCAGGGAATCGACGCCTATATGAAAGACGTGGATGGTTACTTGAACGGGCCGGTCCGTATGACCACTTACGAGATGCTTGAATTCAATGTCATCTTCTACGGCGACGTCGCCCTTATCCCCTACGTTGCCGACGTAACCTATGCTTTCCCTGGGGGGACGGTCACGCAAAAACTGCGGGTCTTCGACGTTTACGCCAAGCTCGACGGCGCCTGGAACCAAGTCGGCTCCGACACACAGTTGCATCCCGAGTCCATTGCCGCCGCAATGGAAGATCTCCGGCCGATGAGCCCGGACCAGAAAAGTAGTTTGTTGGCGGCGCGCGAGGCGGTGTGGCGCGCGTGGTTTGCCAACGATGCGCCGCAGCTGGCAGAACTAATCCCCCCTGAATTGATCGCCATCGAAACCAGCGAGAAATGGAAAACTCGCGAGGATGAACTCGCGGGTGCCAAAGATTTCGCCGCGAAGGGTGGAAAACTGGTGCGTCTGGAATTTCCTCAAACCGAAATTCAAGCTTACGGTCATACGGCCATTCTCTATACGAAATTCACGCTTGAAACGGAAATGGACGGCAAGCAAACAACGCTCTCCGGGCGCGCCACGGAGATGTTTGTGTCCCGTCACGGCAAGTGGGTAAACGTCGGATGGCATCTGGATAGTGGAGGATAGTCTGCCGACCAACAATCCGTTAAAACCCGGTCGTTGGATGGAGTATGGCTTGGGGGACGCTGCATGCAGAGGGCAATCCGATGCTTCTTGGGCTTGACTTGCTTCCTGTCATTGGCCGCCGCTGACGTCACACAGTTAAGTCAGTTCCAGGTGAAGAGCCAATTCTTCCGATTGCGTGAAGCGCTTCAGCGGTCAGGGTGGAATGACTCCGGGAACCTTTTTTATCGTGCGTTGGTAGAAAGCCGATTCGGCCAGGAGGCGGCCGCAATTGCGGATCTCCAGAAATTCCTCGCGGGCCCAGCCGACCCGGTCCAGCAGCGCGCGGCGTATGAGGAACTGGCTTCTGCGCTCATGCGCGTCGGGCGTTATGGCGATTCGGCACACGCGTTGGCCCAGGCCCTCCGCCTGACGCCTCCCGGCGATGCCGATCGCGCTGCTACTCAGAATTCGCGCGCTCTCTACGGATCGCTTGCGGATGTTCCTCCCCAAACCGTGGAGTTTGGGAAACACGTTTCGACGCGAGCCAGTCTCAACCTTCTTGGCACTTGGGACGTACCGGTGCAGGTGAATGGCCGCCAGGGGGAGTGGATTTTCGATACAGGCGCTAACCTCTCGACCCTCAGTGAGTCAGAGGCAGCGAGGATAGGCCTCAAACCTCACGAAACCGGCACCTACGTCAACGGGTCCACCGGGAAGAAGAATCCGCTTCGTTTTGCCGTTGCCCATGATCTGCTCTTTGGAAACGCGCACTTGCATAACGTGATATTTCTCATCCTCTCTGACCGGGTGCTCTACATTGGCCCGCTAAAGTATCAAATTCGGGGCATCCTGGGACTGCCGGTTCTTCGTGCGCTAGGATGCGTGAGAATGTCGGCGAAAGGCGATCTTCGAATCGAAACCACGGCGACGGGAGGAGCGGGCCCGCCTAATTTATTTCTCGACGGTTGGGAACTGATTGCGGAGGTCCGCCACGGGGATCAGCGGCTGCAGATGTTCTTTGATACAGGGGCGAACGCATCGTTTGTTTATCCTTCCTTTAGCAATAGTTTGACGGCAGACGAAATCGCCAAGTTAAAAAGAAAGCAGGATGAGATAGGTGGTACCGGAGGCACGATGAGCCCCATGACAGAGGTGGCTCCGACACTTTCTTTGGGGATTCTCGGGCGCATCGTGGAACTAAAGGACATCAGCGTGCTTCCCGATCAACCCAAGGGAAGCAGGAGCTACCGCGACGGCGTGCTCGGAATGGATGCTTTACATGACGGCTTCACGCTCGATTTCCGCGACATGCAATTGCGGCTTGATTAGCGGGTAGGGGGGCTGGCCCGGCCTCTCCGTCATTCTAAGGCTGCGGCTGCCCCGTCCTGGTCTTTGCGGCGGGTGGCCCGGTCCTGAGGCGCGACCTAGTCGGGTGCCCATTTCTCGCGCGCTTTTTGCCCAAACATCCAACACTACGGCGAAGACAGCAAGCACCCAGCAAGTTTTCTCGCCGATTTCCGGGCTCGACCGAAGTCTGGTGGATACGACCGTGGACCCGTGCGTCGATTTTTACCAATAGGCGTGTGGCAACTGGAGCAAGCTGCATCCGATACCGAGCGATGCGCCGAACCCCGACCAGTTCTGCATCCTGGATCAGTGCACGCTCCAGGTATTGCGCGGGATTTTAGAGAGCGCTGCGGCAGACGATGCGTCGCGCGACGCGAACACGCAGAAGATTGGGGACTAGTACGCGAGCCGCATCGATGACACTGCCGTCTCCGCCAAGGGGATCAAGCCGCTTGCCCCCAAACTGGAGCGCATCGGCTTGCTCGCCAGCAAGGACCAACTGCCCGGGCTGCTGGCCCATTTTCAGCTGATCGGCGTGAACGCCTTCCTGGCATTTGGATCGCAGCCCGATTCCAGCGATGCCATGCGAAATATCGCGACGGTGGAGCAGGCCGGCCTGGGGCTTCCCGAGAAGGATTACTATCTGCGCGCCGGCGACAAAGACAAAGAACTGCGCGCTCAATACGTGCGGCACGTGGCTAACATGCTCAAGCTGCTTGGGTCGAGCGAGCAGGACGCAGCCACGGACGCGGCGGCCATCGTGAAGCTGGAAACGGCGCTGGCGGAGGCGTTTCTGGCTCGGGCCAGCGCAGAACATGTTGACCTGGGCAAGAAATCGCCCGAAGGCTATAACCCGGTGCAACAGCTATTTCCGGGATCGGCGCAGAGCTGGTGTTCCGAGTGGCGGCCGGAGCTGGAGCGGCTGATCGCGACTGCCAACCCCCACGCTCCCGACCGTTTCCGGGCCAATGGCGTGCTCGTGAACATGCCCGAATTCGGCAGGGCGTTCGGCTGCAAGGCTGGCCAGCCCATGCCCCCAGCGAAGACGTGCCGGTGTGGTAGAGATAATGGCCCGTTTCCAAGTGCGCGAGAACATAAGCGCCCGGCGCTGCCATCCGGGCGTGAAGATCCGCCGAAGTTCAATCGATCGATGCTTGGTTCGTTGCAGGAATTCGCATCGAGACGGGCACACCTGGTCTCTGCGATGTGATTCGATCGCAATTGGGTGGGTTACCAACGTGGCTTCGACTGCGAGTAGAGACTCCAAAACAGTCGATTGTTACAATCGGTGCTATCGGTTCTCGATAACCGAGCAAGAGTGAGAATCATCAATGGCCTACAGCGGCCTGCTAGCAACCGTACGCCTGGATCTTAAGTATGCTCTTCGCATGCTGTTGAAGAGTCCTGTTTTCAGCCTAGCCGCTGTGCTTACTCTGGCGCTCGGCATCGGGGGGAACACAGCTATCTTCACGGTTACCAACGCTTTGCTTCTCAAATCGCTTCCCTACAGAAATCCCAACCAGTTGGTAATGCTGAACATTGAGCGCCGCGGCGAAAGCGCGACCGAGGGAGATGTTTCACTGAATCGCTACGAATTGATACGCGATCGCAACCACTCCTTCTCCGGCGTTGCGGTGTGGGCGATTGATTCGTCCGATCTCACGGGCCGGGGCGAGCCGACGCAGCTGCCGATGGTACGCGTCTCTCCCAATTTCTTCACCCTGCTCGGAGTCAGTCCACAGGTAGGCCGCTCCTTCCTTGCCGAGGAAGGCCAGCCCGCCGGCAAGCCTGTGGTCATCATCAGCGACACGCTGTGGCGCTCTCGCTTTGGCGGCGATCCCGCCATCGTGGGTCAAGCAGTAACGCTCGACGCCATGCCTTACACAATTATTGGTGTGCTGCCTGCAGGTATACAGTTCCCGTTCATTGGGCCTGCAGATGTCTGGTCGCCGCGCTATTTCGAACTCTCGTTTATGACGCCCGAGCATCTTCGCGCTGGAGTTGGCTATCTGTCGGGGATTGCGCGCCTGGCGCCCCACGCTTCGATAAACTCGGCCGCGGCCGAAATGAATGTGCTACACCAGCAGTACTCGCGGCAGTTCCCCAAGGCTCCCGACGCGGGGCCTAACATCTCTCTGATCGTCGGCAATCTTCAGGAACTCACCGTTGCCAATGTTCACGCTTTGCTGGTGATGCTTTCTCTTGCTGTTGGCCTGGTTCTACTGAT
>JASHRE010000840.1 GCA_030037515.1 Candidatus Sulfotelmatobacter sp. | reverse complement strand
TCAGCCCGCTGCGCGTCAAGGAAGCGCAATCCGGCGATCTGCTGCAGCCCGGCCGCGTGCTGATTTGTCCCGGGAGCCGCCACATCCGCGTGAAGCGCCTGCCCATGGGCGACATCGTGGTGCTGGGCGACGACGCGCGCGTGAACGGACACCGTCCCAGCGTCGATGTGCTGTTGCACAGCGTGGCCGAAGAATTTCGCCTGCAATCCATCGGGGTTTTGATGACGGGCATGGGCGACGATGGCGCCGAGGGCCTGGGCGCGATCAAGAAGCACGGCGGCATGACCATTGCGCAGAGTGAAGATTCCTGCGTGGTGTATGGCATGCCGAAAGCGGCAATTGAGCGGGGCTATGCCATCCGGGTTGTGGGTTTGGATGTAATGGGCACGACGCTGCAGGCATTGTGCGGCCGGAACGGCAGCGACGTCGTTCGCCCCGGCAAGGCGGTCCGCGCCGGAAATTAGGTTCAGGGGCCCATGTCCTGGGAGACGGGAATTGAAGAAAGTGGGATTTCCGCCCCGTCCCGAAAGGGATGGCCGGAAGTCCCGAAAAACAAGGGAGATTGCTACGGAACGTTCGTGACCAGCGTGATCTGGCCGGGATGCTCCGAACATGATATGCAAGTCAAAGGGGAGGTCTGTATGGAGCAGTTCGCACCAGTAAAACGCAAAAAGGACGGGCAGGCTGTCCGCTACCTGATCGTCGACGACTCCGTTTTCGCCCGCAAGAACCTGGCCCGCATGATCGAAACCTTCGGCGGACAGGTGGCGGCCGAAGCCGGCGACGGCTTGACCGCCATCAGCGAGTTCGACCGCACCAATCCCGACATCGTGCTCATGGATATCACCATGCCGCAGATGGAAGGCATCGAGGCGGCCGAGAAAATCGTGCAGGCGCATCCGGAAGCCCGCATCGTGATGGTTTCCTCCGTGGGTTATCAGGAAAACATTGTTGCCGCTCTGCAGCGGGGCGCGCGCCATTTCGTGCAGAAGCCGGTGAAGCCGGAAGTGCTCTACGAAGTGATCAAGTACGTCCTCGGCGAAGATGGCGTGGTCGTCGGCGCGGCCGGGGCAGGCACGGGAGCCTAACGCGATGAAGATGGAATTGATCCAGCCTTTCATCAACGCGGCCGATGCCGTGTTGTCGCAGGGCCTGCAAGGCTCGACCAAGGTGGGTAATCTCACCATGGAAGAGCAGGCCTATCGCCGCAAAGGTGTGGCTGGCATGATAGCGCTGACCGGCGACATCGAAGGCCGGATCGTTCTCGATCTCGATCCGCAAACCGCGGTCAAAGTCGCCAGCCACTACGCTGGCACAGAGCTGCCCGAGTCCGATGCGCTGATCAAGGAGACCATCTTCGAACTGGCCAACCAGGTCGTGGGCAACGCGATCTCCGCGCTCAACGATCAGGGATTCCATTTCCGCGTCCATCCTCCCGTGTTGCTCACCGCGCAGGAGGGCGACAAAACCAGTGAAGACACCGAGGCGCTGATGATCTGCTTCGAGACCTCCCTTGGTAGTGTCTTCATGAATGTCGCGCTGCGATACAACAAGCGCCGTCTGGCCGATCACGCGGCCATCGGCGCGTAGGACCAGTTCTCAGTTCGAGACGACTGCTTAGGTTGGCCCTCCCCTGGCGGCATTTTTGTATTTCCCGATGTTTTGTTTTTCCTCTCTTCTTCGATTTCCTCACTCGACAACGAATACTGCGGGCCGGGCCGGCTCAGGACCACGCCGGGGGGAGGTCTGAACACCGGTCCCGTCTGTTAGGAACGGATGTGGATGACCGACTGTTTTGCCTTTTTTGCAACGAAGGCCACTCCTCCCCCGGTCTGTTTGCGATAGGACCCGCAGTTCGCTACTTCGCATCTTTGGCGGCGAAGTCGACGAGCTTCTTGTAGATGTCGAGCATGTGCGGATCGACGTTTCCAATGCGGCGGCCATTGATGAACAACGTCGGCGTGCCATTCACGTCCACTGCTTTGCCCAGGGCGATGGAGGCGTCCACGTGCGTTTTGGTTTCCGGTTTCGAGGCGCAAGTGGCGATGTCCGCGCCCTTCACGCCCGACTGATCGGCAATCTGCGTCAGCTTGTCGTCGACGTTTTCAGCTGTGATTTCAGGCTGCCGGTCGTAGACGGTCGCGATGAACTTCCACAACGCGTCGTTCGAGGTGCGCGCCACGCAGTCGGCATAGTCCGCGCCTTTCATCGCCCAGTTGTGCATTTCGAGAGGAAAGCTCTGAAACACGAAGCTCGCATTCGGCTCGGCCTCGACCAGCTGTTGAACCGTGGGTTGAGCGGCCTTGCAGGCAGGACACTGCAAGTCTGCGAATTCGACAATGGTCACGGGAGCATTCTTCGGACCGCGCTGGGGCCCGTTGATCCCCTTCTCCAGAATGGCGTTGTCTTTGGCGAAGGGCTTCCCGCCAAACGGAATGATGTCGCCGGTGATGGCGTGTTCGCCGTCAGGCGTCACGAAGAATTTGCTGAGTTGCTGGCCCTGGGGACTGGCCAGCACGACGGTCACTTCCGCCACTCCGGCGACGGGCTTGATGCTGGAAATCTTCCACGAGATATCAGGCTCGTAACCGAAAGTCTGCTGCAGAAACGAGTCGACTATCGCCTCCGACGGCAGATTCACCGACTCGTGGTTGGATGGTCTCGTCGCCAGTTTTGGCGTATTTGCGGTTTGGGATGCGGCAAGGCTGGCGGCCAGCATCAGCAGACAAGCTGAGTCGAGAAAACGGCGCATTGGTTCCTTTCCCTTCGCGTCGCAGATGAGTTTGAGATCGGGAATTGCTTCCCACTAGCATACGTCAAGCTTCGCTTTTCGCGGCAATGGGAAAACGGCGGCCATAGCCAAAGGCTTTCGGGGAGATTTTGATGCCGGGTGCAGCCTGCTGGCGCTTGTATTCGGCGCGATCGACCATGCGCAGAACGCGACGCACAATTTCAATATCGAATCCGTGATCGGCGGCAATCTGTTCAGCGCTGTGCGAGTCTTCGACGTAATCTTCGAGAACCACGTCGAGGATTTCGTAGGGCGGGAGCGAGTCGCTGTCTTTCTGGTCCGGCCGCAACTCGGCCGAGGGAGGCTTCTCAAGACTGGCCTGCGGAATTACCGGACGTCGAGAATTCACATAATGCGCCAGCCGATAGACGAGAGTTTTCGGAACGTCGGAGATGATTGCCAAACCGCCGACCATGTCTCCGTAGAGCGTGCAGTAGCCCACGCCGAGTTCACTCTTGTTGCCGGTCGACAGCACGATGGCGCCGAACTTGTTGGAGAGCGCCATCAGCAGCATCCCGCGAGCGCGCGACTGTATGTTCTCTTCGGTGACGTCTTGTTTCTTCCCCCTGAAAACGGGCTGCAGAATTTCGCGATAGGCTTCGTAGGCGGGATTGATGGAAAGCAGCTCGAATCGGATCTTGAGATTGGCGGCGAGCGCACAGGCATCGTCGATCGATCCTTGCGACGAATACGGACCGGGCATACCCACGCCAACGACGTTTTCCGGACCGACGGCATCGGCGGCGATGACGGCGGTCAGAGCGGAATCAATTCCGCCGCTGAGTCCGACGATCGCTTTCTGAAAGCTGCATTTGTGCATGTAATCGCGCGTGCCGAGAACCAATGCCTGGTAGACGCTGGCTTCGTCTCCCGCGATCTGTTCATGCATCTCACCGGCCAAGGTGCTGGAATCGAAGTAAACCAAGTCTTCCTCGAACGAACGCCCCTGCGCGATGACTTCGCCCTCGCGGTTCAGAACCAGGCTCGATCCATCGAAGACCAGGCTGTCATTGCCGCCGACCTGATTGACCATCGCAACGGGAACTTTGTGATGCCGCGCGATCGAAGCCAACATGTCACGGCGGAATTTGCGTTTGCCGATCCAGAACGGCGACGCCGAAATGTTGAGCACGAAGTTGCCGCCAGCCTGAATCAGCGCTTCGACGGGATCGAGGGTGTAGAGCCGCTTGGGCCAGAACAGCTTGTCGTTCCACGCGTCTTCGCAAATGGTCAGCGCCATGCGGTTCCCACACATGGCGAACAGTTCCTGAGTTTTGGCGGGGGCGAAGTTGCGCATCTCGTCGAAGACGTCGTAGGTGGGCAGCAGCATTTTCGATTGCAGAAAAGCAATCTTGCCTTCGCGGAGAAGAGCGGCGGAATTCATGACCGACTTGCCCGTTTGTGAGTGCGCAGGCGTGGCCAGGCCGCAGATGATGGCAATGCCGGGCACCTCGGCGGCGATGCGCTCGACCGTCTCACGATTGCGCGCGACAAACCATGGGCGCTCGACCAGATCGCGCGGGGGATATCCGCAGACGGAGAGCTCGGGGAACAGGATCAGCCCAGCTCCCGCGGCTTGGGCACAGCGTGAGAAGTCGATGATCTTCGCAGAGTTGCCGGAAAAATCTCCCACCGTGGGATTGATTTGGCCGAGCGCGATTTTCACGGTATTTAGTGTAAAGCGGAGGAGCGGGAAGGGGAAAGCGAGGGTGCGCAACGCGCCTCGACTTTGCCCTTCACGGCTTATGAGTCAGGGTACCCTGATGATAGAAGTCCCCGCTTTCCCGGAGAGCCGGGGAAAAGTGAACGCACCCTGGTTACTTTTGCCGCCAGCGATCGTCCTCAGAAGCGCATTCAGGACCAAAATCGCTGTCACGAAGTCGTGAAAAGGCGTAACA
>JASHRE010000839.1 GCA_030037515.1 Candidatus Sulfotelmatobacter sp. | reverse complement strand
ACACGGGATTCGCAGCAGGGCAGGCATTGATGCGTGCCTCTGGCGGTCGAAAAATCAAAGCGACTTTAGACCGCTGCTTCCCGTCAGCGGTTCCGCGGATCGCGCACATTGGGCCAACACTACTTCGCCATCGTCAATCCGGCCGCAGGCGGCGGACGCAGCCAAAGGCTTTTGCCGCCCGCGCTTGATCGTTTGCGCGCCGCAAGAATCGAAATCGAAATCACCGAGACGCGCTCGCAAGGCGATGCGACGGAACTGGCGCGTCAGGCCTATCAGCGCGGAGTTCGCCGCTTCATCGCCGTCGGCGGCGATGGCACATCGTTCGAAATCATCAACGGGCTCTATCCCTTGCCCTGCGGGGCCGAACCTCCCACCCTCGGATTTCTTCCTCTCGGCACCGGCAATTCTTTTCTGCGCGACTTCAGCGACCGTGGCGTCGAATATGCGATCGAATCGTTGCTCGCGGGCCGCACCCGCGCCTGCGACGTCCTGCGCTTGCGTCATCGCTCCGGAGTCCTGCACCACATCAACATCCTCAGCATGGGATTCTCCGCCGACGTGGCGAGTTTGCGCGCGCGCCGCTTCAGCCATTGGGGCGAACTCGGCTATATCACCGCAATTTTCCTCACGCTAGCTCGCTTCGACCGGCGTCCTTTTCCGGTCCGCGTGGAAGGAGAAAATGTTTTCGATGACCGGCCCTGTCTGTTCCTGACTTTCAGCAACAGCAAGTTTACCGGCGGCACCATGATGATCGCGCCCAAAGCCGAAATTTCCGACGGCCTCATTGAATACGTGCGCTGGGGACCGATCGGCCGAATCGGGCTCATCCGCAATCTGCCCACGCTCTACGACGGCACCCACATCGAGCATCCGCTGGCCGAACGGAGAGCTGTGAGCAAGGTTGAATTCAACCTCGCCGCCCCCGTAGATGTCATGATTGACGGTGAAGTCCTGAGCGTTCATTGTGAGGAGATCGACGTCCTGCCTTCGGCGCTGCAGGTTGTGGCCTAGCGCCGTGGTATAAAACAAAGCATTATGTCGGAGGAACGAAGAAAGCGTCAGCAAGAGCGCCAGGGCACCGCGCCCCCCACTTCGCCGAAACACTTGACGTGGGGCTTACTGATTGCACTGATCGTCATCGCTTACCTCGCCAGCTGGTACTACAACAACCACAGGTACGACAAATTCGCCAAATGCCTGGCGGAAAAACAGGCCAAGATGTACGGCCTTTACTGGTGCCCGCACTGTCTCGACCAGAAACACATGTTCGGAGCCTCGTTCCGCTACGTGCCGTACGTCGAATGTGCGCTGAGCCGAACCGAGGAATCCCCTAGATGCAAGGCGGCCGGAATACAGCACTTTCCCAGTTGGCAGTTTGGATCCGAACCGCCGAAAGAGGGCGTGCTCTCACTCGATGCCTTGAGTGACAAGACCGGGTGCAGCCTGCCGTGAACGCGACCATTCCCGCCGCCACCGCCGCTCCCCCGCGAAACCGGATTCTTTTGGCAGGAATCGCTCTCCTCGCGCTGGCAGGCGTGATTGTGTCGGCAATTTCGCTCGAACGCCATTACGCCACATCCGCTTCGGGCTTGTGCGATTTCAATCAGAAATTTAACTGCGATCTCGTGAACCGCAGCGAATACTCGAGCCTCGCCGGAATTCCGGTCGCGGGCATCGGAGTCGCCGGCTACGCATTTCTATTTGTCTTGGCGGCCGTCTTCCCGACGCGCCGCCAGACTCCGACGCGATTGTTCTTCGCCGCGTTGGCCGGACTCGTCTTCGCTTTGTACTTGACATACCTCGAAGCCTACAAGCTGGAGACGTGGTGCATTCTGTGCTTGAGTTCCCTGTTGCTGATTGCGCTGATCACATTGCTTGCCGGGCTGGCGAAGCTTCGGAGCACAAATGCTTAGCGCAGTTCCGCGACTCGTGGTTTTCTCCGGGTTCTCCGCGCCGCCTCGGCTCTCTCTCGGCGATTTCCGCTTTCTGACGCTGCCGGGGACAAAGACTCCGCGAACAGGGCATCGGCGCGCTTGCATGATCGACAACAAACCTCGGACCCCGCCTGAGGTTGTATTCTCTAATTCACCCTGATGCAAGCGATCAAGAACAGTGAAAAAATAACCTCAGCTGGCGCATCCGTGATCCGCGCCGGAAATGCCACCGGCGACCTCCGCCTTCACGAATTCACCAGCCCCATTTTCCGCAACACTCGCTTTCTGCGGGTGTGGCTGCCGCCCGGCTACGATGACGCCCAAAACCGCGATCGCCGCTATCCCGTGCTCTATCTGAATGACGGGCAGAACCTGTTCGAACCCGCCACTTCCTTCACCGGAGTCGAATGGCAAGTCGATGAAACCGCCGAGCGCCTGATCCGCGCCGGCGCGGTCGTTGCGATGGTCATCGTAGGCATCGACAATGCCGGCAAGGCTCGCCTGCGTGAATACATGCCGTACCGTTCTCTGCAGGCCATGACGATGCGCGTGCAGGGCAATCGTTATCCGGATTTTCTGCTCAAAGAAGTGGCGCCGTTCATTGCGCGAAATTATCGCGTCGCGACCGGGCCGGAAAACACCGGCCTTGGCGGATCTTCTCTGGGCGCGCTGATTGCGCTCTACACGGCAATGGTTTGTCCCCGCGTTTTTGGCCGATTGCTGATCGAGAGTCCCTCCTTATGGGCGTCGAATCGGCGGATCATTCGCGAGAGCCGCTCCCTGCAGCAATGGCCGGAAAGAATCTATTTGGGCACGGGCACGGCTGAGACCGGCAATGCTGATCGCGATCGGAGCGTGGTCGACGATGTGCGCGAGTTGGCCGCGATTCTGCGCCGCTGCGGACTCGACGACCATCGTCTGCGCCTCGTGATTGAAGAGGGCGGCATTCACCACGAATCTGCCTGGGCGCGGCGGTTCCCCGAGGCGCTGACTTTTCTTTTCGGCAACTCCTGATCGGAGCTGATTTAGTTTCTCCACGACGGAGACAACCTAAGGCCGTTCTCTACCATCGTGATGAGCTGCTGGGAATGCCAAGCAAAATTGGCCGAGCGCCACGCTTCGGGGCTTTTTCCCTGCCTCTGTGTCTCTCTCGAAGTCTACGTAGGTGCGGCTGTGCTCGGCTGTCCGGCGGAGCCAAGCTCGGCAGCGCCTTTTTCGTCTTCGCTTGAGAGCGTTTAAGGTCCGGCTGGTGAGAGAGGTCTAGGAGTGCACCTTCTCGGCAGAAACGGGGGTGGCAGTGGCCACCGGCGAATCTGGTGAGACTCTCCATATCATATAAACACACGCCGCCATGGCGATCACCGACAGCTGCACATGGGTCCACCGAGTCAGCGGACCAAGCAGCGGGAGTAGGTAGACGAAATACAGAAGCGGCCCCAGAATTCTCACCCCCCTCTGTGCCCACTGCGCACTCAGCCAGTCGGAAATCAGCAGAAGCACCGGGGCCAAGATTACCAGATCGTAAACCGTGAGATGCGGCGCGATCAGCACCGTGGCCAGCAGTAGGGAACAGTAGCGCAATGCCAAAGGCGCCTCCCTTTGCTGGCGCCAAAGCGCAATCGTCCACCACAGCACGGCAATCGCGCTGATCGCGTACAGCGCCAACGCCAAGCCAGCCGACGGGATCAGCATGGACCAGAAGCTTCGCAGGCAGTGTGTCTGATACGGCTTGGGCTCGAGCCAGGGCATCAGCGCGCGCACATTTACGATTACGGCAATCCATCGCCCAAACGGCGCTGCGCCGTAGTAGAGAACTCCCGCAGCCAGCTGGGCGAAAACCGAAATCATCGCTCCAGCGATCACCTTCCACGCCCCAATCGCAAGAAAAACGACCGCGGCTGCCAACCCCAGTTGCGGCTTAAAAATCAAGCATCCCAGAACCAGCCCGGCGAGAAATTTGCGGCGTTCGCGTAGAAGAAAGAACGCGCCCGTGAGGCAGGCCAGGGCGAGCGCCGAAGCCTGTCCCCACGCGATTAAATGAAAAAAAGCGGGGAATCCGGCGGCCAGCAGCAAGACCGTTAACCCATAGCCGCGAAACTTGGGACACGCGCGCCAAACCGCAAACACGCATGTCGCGTAAACGGCTGCCGACAACATCCACCACACAGCCAACGCCCATCCATAAGACAGGTGCGCGAGCGGCGCGAACAAGATTGAGACCTGCGGCGGATACAGCGGCAAATATTTGAGACCCCGTGCTGGCGGTACCCTCTGCGCGGCAAGCGCCGCCTGAGCGTCCATGTCGTAAAGATCGCTCCCCCGTTGCGCATCCGCGAGCGCTCCCAGAGTGTAGAAATGCAAGAAGTCGGTGCCTTTGAGATTTCCGCTGCGGTCGCGCAGCCCGGGCGTGGAAAGATTCCACAGATACACCGACCATAAACACAACGCCACAATTGTCGCGTGTGCGCGCAATCGCTTCGCAGTCAGCCACGCGCTCGAATTAGTTCCGGCTGTGAGCACAGAGACAGGTGTCTGTGGTTGGCTCATCGATTCGAAGCCGTTGCCGAAGCGTATGGTTGGGGTTGAGGCGCAGAGTCGTCGGCATTGACCAGCCAAACCCGCCGATTGCTGAAATAGCGAATCAGCTCTTCATTCTGTGCTTCGCCCATATCGCGCGCCCATACAATCTTCGACGCGTCAATGTCAGCGCGGTTCGCGATCCAATCGATGTGCGAACTATGTTTCGGCCCATAGTGAACAATGACCAACTGTTTGCCCGGCGTTGCCTCCAGTGTATGAATGACTTCATTTCGCTTGAGATTCCCTCGCTGCCACAACGGTTCGATTTGAGTGTGGAGCGCGATCGCCGATAGTCGTAATACGATCATGGACACGCACACCACAGGAATCGCCTTCGCCAATCCGAAGCCCACCGGCTTTTCCCGCCAGCGAAACAGTCGCAAATGCCGGATCAACTGTACGAGCAGCAAATAAAACAGACCCAGCGCCGGAGCCAGATAGTGGGCGAGCGTCCAGGTTTCGAGCAGTATCGTGACGAGCACAGTGGCCGCAAGGATCAGGGGAAAACGCATGCGCCGATCGCGAAACAGGAGCGGGAACAGGACAAGAGGCAGAGTGAACACCGGGCCTGCGTAAAAGCTCCAGAGCATGCGGGCCTTGTAGTCAAAGCGCTGCACGAACCCCCAAAATGAACGGCCTCGCATGTAGTCTTTCAATTCCCAGCCGATGTAGAACGAGCGCATTTCGGCATGGCGATACACAGGCGCAGAGCCTGGCTTCTGCCACACGAAATAAGGCGCCACTGCGTAGGTCGCGCGGTTCACTTGATACGGCATTACAAACGGGTTTCCAGTTACGCGCCAGAAGTAATAGCTCATTCCCAGGCCGGTGACTGCCAAGATAACAGCCAGCGGCAACACAACGCGCAAGCATGCCGTCGAGGCTGGCACGCATTTCGGTTTCACCAGCCAGATCAGCATCGCGGCCGCAAACGGCAGGCTGAACATGAAGCCTTCAAACGGACGCGTGTTGGCCAGAATCGCCAGTCCCACACCCATCAGCAGCGCGTCGGGCGCACGCGCGTAGCGCCGGATACGCGGCCATGCCCCGAGCACCAGAACTCCACCGAGAGCTCCCAGAGAACCCGCGAAATAGCTGTTCATCCAGTAGCCCAGCGTGCCGATCTCAAGCATCGCCAGCACCGCTCCGAACAGTGCCCAACTTGCCGGAAGCCATGCTTGTAACATCCAGCACAATGCCGCGCACATCACCGATGTGACCAATAGCTGGCCTATCCACGGATGTCCCAACAACTGCCCGGCGGCCAGAATTACCCCCTGCCCGGGCGGATACATCGACATGTACGTAGGTCG
>JASHRE010000838.1 GCA_030037515.1 Candidatus Sulfotelmatobacter sp. | reverse complement strand
ACACCATCGTGATCGACCGGACCACCACCATCCGCGCCTCGGTACACGATGTGGAGTGGACGCTCGTGGTTTCCGTGGCACTCGTCATCATGGTGGTGTTCCTTTTCCTGCGAAATGTGCGGGCGACATTGATTCCAAGTGTAGCCGTTCCCGTTTCGCTGATCGGCACTTTTGGCGTGATGTATTTGTTCGGCTACAGCCTGGACAATCTGTCACTGATGGCCCTTACGATCTCGACCGGCTTCGTGGTCGACGATGCCATCGTGGTGATCGAAAACATTTCCCGTTATCTCGAACTCGGCTTGCGTCCCATGGAAGCCGCGTTGCGGGGCGCAAAAGAGATCGGTTTTACGGTGCTCTCGATCAGCGTGTCGCTCATCGCCGTATTTATCCCGATTCTCATGATGGGCGGCATCGTGGGGCGCCTGTTCCGCGAGTTTGCCGTCACCCTTTCGGTGGCCATCGCCATGTCGCTGGCAGTCTCTTTGACCGCAACACCCATGCTGTGCTCGCGGCTTCTGAAGCACCAATCCGCGGAGGAGCATGGGTGGCTCTACCGCGCCAGTGAAAAGTTTTTTGACTTCGTACTCCAAACCTATGAAACCAGCCTGGCTTGGGTGCTGCGCCATCCGGCCTTCACATTGAGCGTGCTGTTGCTCACCATCGGCGTCAACGTCTATCTGCTGGTGATTGTTCCGAAGGGCTTCTTCCCTCAACAGGACAACGGCACGATCTTCGGAGGCATCCAGGGCGCGCAGGATATCTCGTACCAGGCCATGGATTCGCTGACCCGGAGATTTGTGAATCTGATCAAAACCGATCCTGCCGTGCAAAACGCGATGGCCTTCACCGGGGGCAACGGCGCGGTGAACAGCGGATTCGTCTACATTGGGCTGAAACCCCTCGAGCAACGCAACATCAGCGCCAGCGCGGTGATCGATCGGCTGCGACCGAAGCTAACCTCGCTTCCTGGTGCAACCGTATTCATACAGGCCGGACAGGACTTGCGCATTGGCGGAAGGCAGAGCAACGCGCAGTTTCAATACACCATCCAGAGCGACAACGTTCAAGAACTGGTGAATTGGGGCCCGACTCTTCTCCAGCAGATGAGAAAGCTGCCCATGCTCACCGACGTGAACACCGACCAGCAAAACTCGGGGCTTGAGGCCTCTCTGGTCTATGACCGCGCGACGGCGGCCAGAATGCAGATCACGCCGCAATTGATCGACAGCACGCTCTACGAGGCGTTCGGGCAAGCGCTGGTCTCGACCATGTACACGCCCCTCAATCAGTACTACGTCGTCATGGAAGTGGCCCCGCAATACTGGCAAAGCCCGCAAGGCCTGAACGACGTCTACATCAACTCACCAACCGGCGGAATCGTTCCTCTCAGTGCGGTCACGCACTTTGAGCCAAAGATCGCGCCCCTGGCCGTCAACCATCAAGGACAATTCCCGTCGGTGACGGTCTCGTTCAATCTCGCCCCCGGCGTAGCGCTCAGCGATGCCACCCGATCCATTCTCCAAATGGAAGACAAGATCGGCATGCCTGACACGGTCCACGGCATGTTCTCGGGAACCATGCAGGCCTTCCAGTCGTCGCTCTCCACTCAACCCATGCTGATCGTTACCGCCTTGTTGGCGGTTTATATCGTCCTCGGCATCCTTTATGAGAGCTACATCCATCCGATCACCATCCTGTCAACCCTTCCCTCGGCCGGCGTGGGTGCAGTTCTGGCGCTGATGATCTTCCGTACGGACCTGAGCATTGTCGCTCTCATCGGCATTATCTTGCTTATTGGCATCGTGAAGAAGAACGCAATTCTGATGATCGACTTTGCACTTGCGGCGGAACGCACGGAAGGAAAGAATCCGAAAGACGCGATCTTTCAGGCCTGCCTGCTGCGGTTTCGTCCCATCTTGATGACGACGATGGCAGCTCTGTTGGGGGCCGTCCCGCTTGCTTTCGGAACGGGAACGGGATCAGAACTGAGACGACCACTGGGTATCACCATCATCGGTGGTCTGATTATGAGTCAGATGCTGACCCTCTACACGACGCCCGTGGTGTATCTCTATCTCGATCGGTTACGAATCTGGTGGCAGCAGTCCAACCAGCGAAGCTCGATCAGAGTCGAGCAGGAGAGCCTGGGATGACAGGACGCGGCAGAGAACGGATCCAGTCCATCGTCCTCAAACGCGAGGGATCTGGCGCCGGACACAAAATGAGATCAAAACTTGCTTCACCTCTTCTTCTGATGCTGGCGTGTGGATGCACCGTTGGGCCGAAGTATCACGTGCCTCCTACACCGGCTCCTCCGGCTTACAAGGAAATGACCCCGGAAGACCTCAAACAAACCGAAGGATGGAAACAAGCTCATCCACAGGACTCTGTTCTGCACGGCAAGTGGTGGGAGATCTTCGGCGATCCGGAACTAAACGCGCTCGAAGAACAGGTCAACATTTCGAATCAGAATATCGCCGCATCTTTCGCAAACTTTGTTCAAGCGCGCGCCTTGGTGCACCAGGCCCGATCGCAATACTTTCCGACTTTAACCACCAACCCCAGCATCACGACAAACCGTACGTTCAACGCGTCATCGTCTTCGAGTTCGTCGGTGTCGGCCGTCGAGTATCCGGAATATTCGCTGCCGTTCGACGCCTCCTGGACCCCGGATCTTTTCGGTCGTATTCGGAACACAGTGACAAGCAACGTGGCTTCCGCCCAGGCCAGTGCCGCGGATCTGGAAAACACACGATTGACTGCGCAAGCGGAGGTGGCCGTCGATTATTACGAGCTGCGCACGCAAGACTCCCTGAAGCAGCTGCTCGACTCGACCGTGGTGGCGTATCGAGAGTCGCTCAAGCTTACCCAAGCCCTCTACGAGACCGGTATTGACAACGATGAAGCCGTTGCCCAGGCCGAAACTCAACTGGAAACCACGGAGGCGCAGGACACGAACCTGGGTATTCTGCGGGCGCAGTATGAGCATGCGATTGCTCTTCTCGTTGGTCAACCGGCATCGACCTTCTCAATTCCAGTCGGGCCCCTGAAGGCAAACCCTCCCGCAATTCCTTTCGGAATTCCGTCGCAATTGCTCGAGCGGCGTCCCGATATCGCGGCCAATGAGCGGCTCATGGCCCAAGCGAACGCACAGATCGGAATCGCGAAAGCTGCATATTTTCCCACGGTCACGCTGAGCGGGACGGTGGGCCTCGAAAGCGTCTCGATTGCAAACTGGTTCACTTGGCCGGCTCGCTTCTGGGCGGCCGGTCCGGCTTTGGCGGAAACGCTGTTCGATGCCGGTTTGCGGAGAGCGACGGTTCAACAGTATCAGGCTGCCTTCGATCAAGCCGTGGCAAATTACCGGCAAACGGTGTTGACGGCCTTTCAACAGGTCGAAGACAATCTTGCGGCGTTGCGAATTCTATCCGTGGAAATTCAGCAGCAGGACGCCGCTGTAAAATCCGCGCAGAGAAACCTCAACGTTGCAACCGACCGGTTCAAACTGGGGCTTGATCCCTATCTCAACGTGATCACGGCGCAAACGGCGTTGTTGAGCAATCAACAAACGGCGGTCAATCTTCGGATGCAGCAAATGACCTCGAGCGTTCAGCTGATCGAAGCGTTGGGCGGCAGTTGGAATATCAAGCAGCTTCCCTCTCCCCAGGAGTTGATCTCCAAGAATCCGCCAACCTCAACGCCGTAACTTGGTTCGATGTTGTTTGGTTGACTTCGTGGCCTCGACCTTCATCCCTAACCCGTGTTCGCCTTCAGTCCCCTCTGAGACTTGTGGGCCAAGCCGGGAATCCCGCGGGTCGAACACCTGAAGCCCGGGCAAAGAAGACAAAGGTGCTTGTCCTCGCCAGCCCGGAACGCGGGTCTGAAAAGGCACACGGAGCCGAAATGGCTCCGTGTGGCTAGTACGACTAATTTTCCCGGCAACGACGTGTCGCCCGAGTGAATCGCTTATCGCATCCTAAAGACGCCCCTGGCCAAAATCAAACAGGTCAAACAGGTCATCGATTGCCGGAGAGTTTAACGGAACGTACGGATTGTCCGGTTCGGCGATCGGGTTGGGGAAGTTGTCGCGGCTGCGATAAGTCACCGGTCTGAGCCCCCAGTTTTTCTCGATGAACTTGAGGATAGACACGTGATCCGAGTAGCTGTGCGAAATGTGGCCGGGCCGTGCGAAGGGAGAAACCACGAGCAGCGGGATGCGTGTGCCGTCGCCGAAGAAGTCCAGCGGCTGCACATACCCGGAGTCGTAGTAGCCGCCGCCTTCATCGAAAGTGATGAAGACGGCCGTGCTCGCCCACAACGAGGGATTGGCCTGAACCAAGTCGATGATTTTCTTGCTGAAACCCTCGAACAGTTCCAGCTTTGACGACGCCGGATGTCCGTCGACCAGCCCGCTGGGTTTGACGAAGGAAACCGCGGGCAGCGTGCCGTTCTTGATATCCGAATAGAGATTGGCTGTGTCCTGGATGTGGGCTGTGCGAATGTTGGCGTCGGCCATGATCGACGTGTCGTACTGGAACGGGTTGCAAATGTTGCAGTACTCATCCGTCTTGCTGCCGATCGCACCGTAGTTCAGCTGATACGGATCGGGCACATAGTTATCCCACTGGTCGCCGTAATACTTCCAGGAAACATTCGCGGCCAGCAGTGAATCGCCGATGCTCGGCGTCGAGGACGGTGGAATCGTAAACGGAGTATTGGACGGGTTCTGGTCAATGTAGGCGTTCTTGCCATTCCCGAACCATCCGGGATTGTAATTGTTAAGCAGATAGTAATGGCCCTTCTCGCAATGTGGATCGATGCCGATCGAGTTGAGGTAACTCACGATCGGACCGACGCCTGGCTGCGAAGCATCGGAGCAATCGCTGTAGGAACCGCCACCGGAAACAGGCGAAACGGTGAACGGCGGGGGATATCCGGCGTTGTAGCTGTTTCCGTAGCCATCCTCGACCCACCAATTGTTCGTGCCCTTCTGGGGGTTGGGGTTCTCAATTTCATTTACCACGCCGGCGTCGGGATTCGCCTTCCCTTCGTAAGGGGCGGTGAAGACCTTAACTCCGTTAGGCGGCGCGGTAGGATCGCCCTTCCCGTCGCTGAACCAAATCGCGTCTCCGTGGCCCAGCATGATGTGATTGGCGCCGGTTCCTCCGTTGACGGACTGGTGGAAGTTGTCACTCATCGCGTAGGTGTCGGCCAGGCTCTTGAAGTATGGAACGTCACCCTGCTGAACGTTGTAAAAGCCCATGCTGGTTGAGCCTTCGCCCGTGGTGGTTCCGGTGGGCGAATAGTTTATGCCGAAGTTGGAAGGCTGGGACGCACCGTTGGTTCCCGCGCCCACGGTGACTTCAACCCAGGGGAACAGCAAGGCATCGCAACCTGAAGGATTGCGATACGAGGTGTGATCGAGACTGCAATCCAATTGCTGCCACATCTGGTAAAAGCGGTGGACCGGGCTCGCGGCGTAGTTGTCGTAGGTGAAGGTTTTTCCATTGGTCAATTGGAACGGACCGGGAGGCAGCGCATTCACATTCGTGATTCGGGTGTCGGGCGTCTGGTTCGGCATGGTGGTGCCGCCGGTGATCAGAAGCGGATAATAGTTTTCCGGCAGGCCGTTTTCCGATTGTTCCGCCAGGCTGAGGCTGTTCCCGGGAACATAGGAGAGGGACTTGTTGGGACCGCCGACCAGAGGCGCCGGTAGAACTTCGTGGGGAAAATTCGGCGCAGAGGTTTGCGATGGCGGGTTCAACAGGAAAGCATCGGGAACCTGATCCAGCGCGTTCTTCTGCTCATAAAGCGAGAAATTGGGACCTGGGGTACCGTCTGCGTTTACGATCCTTTCCGAAAGCAGGTTCCATACAGACTGTCCGGTCTTCGGGACGTAAGTTGCGAACACGTGATCGAAGCTGCGGTTCTCACCGATGATCACAATGACGTGCTTGATCGGCGTGGTGGTCGCCGAATCTCGTGATGGTGGCTGCGATGCCGGAGCTGCGCCGGCGAATGAAGTGCCGATGGCGAACTGGAACAGCGAAAGAGAGACCAATCCAGTGCGCAGGCAGTGCACCCCTGTTGATGCGATACGCGCGAAACTCATTATCTCCTCCTCGTTGGCTGTCAGCCGTGCAATGTAGAATTCAATTTACGAGCGCTTCCTGTTCACAACAGACGCGCTCACGGTTACCTGCAGGTTTGGGTTTCGAATCAAACGATGGCAAGGTTTGACTCAGGACGATTTCGCATTACGATCCGCAAAACCACTCATGGTTCAACACGTATCAACCCCATCATTCCTCCATCTTCGTGTTCTAAGAGATGGCAGTGATAAACGAATTCCCCGACCGTATTGGGATCACGAAAATCCATACGCACTCGTACGCTGGGATATTCCAGGGCTTTTCCGTCGTAGTAAGGCACATTGACGGTGTCCCGGAGAAAAGGCTCGTTCACCGCCCGTCCCCGGTAATCGAGAAGAAGAAAATGCAGCTGATGAATATGGAACGCGTGGAGTTCGTTGGACCGGTTTTCGATAATCCAGTCCTCCACAGTTCCCTGCTTAGCGACGATGTTTGGTCCTGACCTGGGATCGAACTGCTCAGGTTTCTGCCCATCGACCGTGACGTAAAACTCGGTCGCGCTGTTCGGGTTGTTTGGGTCGAGCAGCTTCTCGGAGAAATACAGCCGGCGCGTCCGTACGGGAGCCACGCTTCCCAGCCAAGGCAGCTGCGGAGCGGCCAGAGGTGCGGGCGACGCGGAAAGTATTGCCTCCGGCTCGGGCGCGTCCGGTTTGGCAACAATCGTTGCAATGGCACGATTGGGATCATTCTCCCCGCCAGCTCCGGTATCCACGGTGCGCGTGACCAGAAGCGCGGGAGTTCCAGCGGGAGGTCCCTGCACGATGAATTCCATGCGCGCGCCCGGCGGAATTCCCAGGTGAGTCTGCCAGTCGACAAAGTCGTGCGCGAAGCCGTTTTGGTTGAGCGGAACTCCATCGAGCGCGACCAGGCCAAGTCGTTGCGGAGTGTGACCAAATAGAACTTCCAGGTTGAGGTAAGTGATGCCCGACGCATTCACCACTCTCCATAGTTGCTGCTCGTCGGGCTTCATCTCAATGACCGCCGGCGGATAATCCGGATACGGTACGGGCACAAAATTGATCGAGATATCCTTGGCTGGCTTGCCGAATCCTGTACCGGTGTTCGCTGCGTCGCCGTCACGGTCAAAAAGCATTTTGGGGATCACCGGTTCCGATTTCGAAGGCGGAGCGTTGGGGTTGATCAGATCCTGGTCGCGAATAACCAACACGCGTTCGGGCAGCCCAGCCACGGCGCTATCGGCGCGCTCAATTCCTTCAACGATCAACGCACCGGAAGCGCCGCCGAGCACTTGCTGCTTGGTGAAACCATGAATGTGCGGGTGATACCAATACAGTCCCGGGGGCTCGTTCTCGGGAATGTGAAATCGGTATTCGAATGGCGGATCACCGGGTTGGACCGAGGTCTTCAGGACGTCGTCCTGATGACAGACGGGGGGGATCGTCAAGCCGTGAAAATGAAGGTTGGTCGAAACCGCCGTCATCATTCCGCTGGTGCATGAATGACCGTCGTTCTCGACGTGCTGGTGGTAGTGATTGGTAGTGGAC